>CBDULU010000007.1:0-20422 GCA_965368155.1 uncultured Flavobacteriaceae bacterium | reverse complement strand
TGCCCTAAGCGGATGCAAATATAATTTAGTTTTTTATACTGACAAACAATTTTAATTAATTTTTAGCGCTTTTACTAAGATTAAAAAAACTCACTTTGATAAGTCGGGAATATTTCTATACAACTTGGTTTTAAGGCTTTCGATAACGTTGAAGAAAGAACTCAAATATTTGCTGAAAAACTATAAATCCAATTCAGCAACTACAAAGGTACTTCCCCCTATAAAGATAAGATCATCCTCTGCCGCTTTTTCTATTGCATCTTGGTATGCAGCAGCAACCGATTGAAATACATCTCCATAAAGCCCGTAGGCAAGCCCTTCCTTTTTTAATAATTCTGCTGACAGACCCCTTGGAATATCCGGCTTACAAAAGTAATATGTTGCGTTTTTCGGCAAAAGCGATAGAATATCTTTAAGATCTTTATCATTTACCACTCCTAATACGATGTGCAAATTATCAAAATTCTCCTGCTGCACTTGAGAGATTACAAGACTCAAGCCTTCTCGGTTATGGGCAGTATCGCAAATCACTTTAGGATTTTCTCCTAGTATCTGCCATCTACCTTTGAGTCCGGTATTTTGAGAGACATTTTTTAATCCGTTGACTACTTGATCCATGTCAATCTCAAGACCTATTTGACCGAGCAATCTAAGACATTGCACTGCAGTCTTTATATTTTTTAATTGATAAACACCTAGAAGATCAGTTTCAAAGGTTTCATTTATTAAATATTCGGCTATAAAAATAGGTGCATCAACAGCTTTGGCCAGATCCTGAAACACCTCAATGACCTCCTCTTGAAATTCACCGATAACCACCGGGGTTTCTCTTTTGATGATTCCTCCTTTTTCAAAGGCAATTTCTTTAAGCGTTTCTCCCAAATATTGTGTATGGTCTAGCCCTATATTGGTAATGACCGAAACTAAGGGCTTAATAATATTGGTGGAGTCCAATCTTCCTCCCAGTCCTACTTCTATCACTGCAATATCAACCTCTTGTGTAGAAAAATATTTGAAGGCCATTCCCACTGTCAATTCAAAAAAAGACAGTTGCTGATGCTCTAAAAAAGATTGATGAGTCTCGATAAAATCGATCACTGTTGTCTCATCTATAGGTTGTCCGTTGATCCTGATCCTTTCTCTGAAATCCTTTAAGTGAGGTGAGGTATAGAGACCAACTTTATATCCTGCTGTTTGCAGCACTGAAGCAATCATATGACTCGTTGAACCCTTTCCATTGGTTCCTGCCACATGAACTGAAGGATAAGAATTCTGAGGTTCGTGAAGTACTTTACAAAATGCTTTAATGTTGGTAAGATCCTTTTTATAAGCTGTACTTCCTTGTCTTTGAAACATCGGAAGTCTTGAAAACATCCAATCTAAAGTTTCCTGGTAATTCAAAATTATTCAGATAAAGAAAAATTATAGATAATGGCACCTATCTGTTTTTCGGGCGCTTTACTGTCTGCATTAAATTTGGTTTTAAGTGCAGCTTCCTTTGCCTTATTTAACAAACACTGGGCCGAGTTTGTAGTTCCTTTTACACCTGCCTGGGCAGCGAATACTCTTCCTGATTGATCAACAGAAATAGAAACAACTACCCTGCCTTCTTCATTACAATCATATTCTGGCTTTGGCATATTCAGTGCCTTTCTATTTCCTAATCTATAGTTTCCTCCGCTACCATCGCCGCCAATTCCATAGTAGCCGCTCGCGTTTGGATCTCCTGTAACTTTTCCTTTATCTCCTGCCTGATTATCATCTCCTTCTCCTCCTTCGGCTTTACCATTACCGTCACTAAATCCTCCCATAATTGCATCAGCACTTTTTCTTTTAGCCTCTTGGGCTGCTTTTTCATCAGCAACTCTTTTTGCTTCGGCGACTCTTTTGCGTTCTATTTCCGCCTGGCGTTCAGCCTCGGCTTTTCTTTTCGCTTCAGCCTGCCTCTTAGCTTCTGCAAGCGCTTCGGTTTCTTTCTTTTTTTTGGCCTCTTCTTCTCTTTTTTTGGCCTCTTCCTTTTTCTTTATAGCAATGGCTTCCTCATTAGCCTGAGTGATCACTTCCTCAGCTGCTTCCTCTTCTGCAGCAGTTGCTTCTGCAACTTCCTCCTGCACTTCTTCTGCCATTTCTTCAACAATTTCTTCTACGGGTTCTTCTGTATTTTCTGTTTCAGATTCAGATTGTGCTGCTGGTTTTAACGCCTCAGTTGGTTGTTGGTTGCCACTTCCATAGTCAGTGGTGCCAAAATTAACAGCAATACCAAACTCCTCAGGAGGATCCAAATAGGTCAAGCCAAATAAAAACATGAGTATCAACATAAGCACCGCAATTATGGAAGTCATAACTGCTGATTTACGCTTATGTGATGTGTCTAAAAAAGCCATTGATATCTATTTGGGTCTTACTGCTAAGACTACTTTGATCTTGTTTCGGTTCGCAATGTCGAGTACTTTTACCGCCTTTTCAATAGGAACCCCTTCCTCTGCTCTTAACACAATGGTTGGCTGGTCACTTGTTTTAAGTATATCTAGGAGATATTGCTCTACCTCTCCTTCTTTAACCTTTTTCTTATCAATATAAAAATCAAGTTTCTTAGTAATACTCACTGCGGTTGATTTGTTATTCTCAGTTTTACCCTGAGCCTTCGGTAAAATAATATCCAAGGCATTTACGGTGACCAGGGTAGAAGTCAGCATAAAAAAGATCAAAAGCAAAAAGACAATATCCGTCATCGACGACATATTGAAATTTGGATTTATTTTATTTCTTCCTCCTAAATTCATACAGAAAATAATATGGTTATACCGGTTCGTTTAAAAGATCCAGAAACTCTAATGAATTGGCTTCCATTTGATAAACAACTTTATTGGTTCTAACAATCAAGTGATTATAAGAAATATAGGCGATGATCCCAACAATTAGACCAGCTACAGTGGTTGTCATGGCGGTGTATAAGCCATCACTAAGCATTTTTATATCTATCTGGCCGCCAGAATTGGCAATTTCATGAATGGCAACGATCATTCCATTTACTGTCCCCAGAAACCCGATCATAGGTGCAGCACCTGCTATCGTGGCAAGAACACTTACGTTTCTTTCCAGCTTGTAAATTTCAAGTTTTCCCGCATTTTCTATCGCAGTATTGATATCGTCCAAGGGCTTCCCAATTCTGGAAATTCCTTTTTCAATCAATCTTGCCACAGGAGTCTTGTTACTTTGGCTTAAAATTTTAGCTGCTTCTAAATTCCCACTCAGGATATTATCCCTGATCTGGTTCATATAGTTTTTATCAATTTTACTTGCTGCTTTAATCGCTAAAAATCGTTCAAAGTAGATATAAAGTCCAATTAAGAGCAATACAAACAATAAAGCAATAATAATTTGTCCTCCCAGGCCCCCTTCCATGATAAGATTAAATATCGATAAGGTTTTCTCCTCTGAGACAATTTCTTCCAGGTTTTCAGGCGTAGTTTCGGGATCCTGAAGCAAAAATAATGACATATTTCTTAATTAATGAGTAACACAGGCGTAACGACACAATCGATCGTAAATTGTACAGGAAATGTGAAAATTTTCTTAAAATTTTAAATAAACGATCTAAGTAACATAAAACAGGCTGAACCCGCTAAAAAGCCTATCAAAGCCAGCCATGCAATTTTCTTCATATACCAGAAAAAATTGATCTTTTCCATCCCCATGGCAACAACACCCGCTGCAGAACCAATGATAAGCATACTTCCTCCTGTTCCTGCTGCATAGGCAATAAAATGCCACAAAGGACTATCTACTGGATCAGAGAACATTCCTATACTAGCCGCAACCAGCGGAACATTGTCTATGACCGCAGAGGCAACCCCCATGAGCATGACCACTAAATCTGAAACATTATAACCTGCAATAATTGGCTCGGTACCCAACATAGGTACAGTGGCGTTCATTTCATTGGCAAAATTAAACAGAACTCCTAATGATTCGAGTCCTGCAACAGCCATTAAGATCCCAAGAAAAAACAATATACTTGGTAATTCAATTCCCGACAAAGCCTTATGAACCGGGCTGTAATGGGATGCTTCATCAGAATCTACATCTACAGTAGTCAGTGAAAATCTTGCATTTGAATAGATCTCTGCAAATATGGCGACCACCGCTAGTGAAAGCATCATGCCCACATAAGGTGGTAAATGGGTAACAGTTTTAAAAATGGGAACAAATACAATAGCACTTAAGCCCAAATAAAGCATGATCTTGCTATACTCATCAATCTTTTCTTCACCCTCCCTTTCAATGGTTTCAATATTGCCTTTAAAAGCAGGAAGTCGTGAAGCAATCAGCGCAGGAACTACCATACATAGAAGTGAAGGAATAAACAGGAATTTGATCAAATTCACTGTTGTTACTTTTTTACCGATCCACAGCATTGTTGTCGTCACGTCACCAATTGGAGACCATGCGCCCCCTGCATTTGCCGCGATGACAATAAGTCCTGCAAACCACAACCTGTCTTCTTTTTCCTTGACGATCTTTCTTAATATGGTAATCAATACAATAGTGGCAGTAAGATTATCTATAATTGCTGAAAGAATAAATGCCAATATAGAGAAAATCCAGAGCAGTCTTACTTTGGAATTTGTTTTTACGAAGCCTTTAATCGCAGAAAAACCATCAAAATAATCAATAATTTCAACGATGGTCATGGCTCCAATCAGGAAAACCAATATTTCCGCAGTTTTACCTAAATGATGTAATAGAATTTCATCCAAATGAGTAGGCTCCAATCTAAGTTCAGCCGTATTTACTTCAAACACATTCAAATGACCCAAGGAAATCAAGGCCCAAATAACTGCCATCATGCCTAAGGCAGGAATCAGTTTGTCAATTTTCAAATTGTGTTCTAAAGTAATTGCGAGATATCCTAAGACGAAAACGATGATGACCAGTGATTCCATTTATTTCATTTTAATGGCTAAATATAATAATTTATCATAATGAACCGGTTCAAAATCTATTTAAAATTGAATAAAAAATTATCCTTCCATAAAGTACATGACCAAGAAACTATTATTGATACCAAAATCCATTTGAATATATTAAAACCTCTCTTTTTTTTTCAAATCAATTGTTGTAAAGCAATTTCAAAAGCTGTTTTACATATATTTGTTTTGTACGGATGCAGCCTATGTGTCTTTTCAAGAGCCAGTCTAATGGTATTTGAAGTATCCTCAAAAATAGAATGATCACTCATGGGCAGGTCAATTTTAGACTCCATTAAATACGCAAACAACCTGGCAATACCACAATTTGAAATAAAATCCGGAAGTAAACTTATTTGCTGATCGGTAAACTCCATAATGGAACCAAAAAAGATCTCTACATCCGCAAATGGCACATTGGCACCGGGAGAAATGACTTCAAGTCCGGCATCAATCATTTTCTCAACCTGATCCTTCGTAACAAGGCGAGACGCAGCGGCAGGAATAAATATCTCTGACGGAACTGACCAAATCTTTTCATTGATCTCGTCAAAAGGCATCATCTTTTCAGCAACAAGCATGTTTCCTCTTTTATTCAGGAACATTGTTCGGATTTCATCCATATCAAATCCATTTTCGTTGATCACACCACCTACCCTGTCTATGATTCCGACCACTTTAGCCCCTGACTGTGTCAGATAGTATGCGGCAGCTGATCCTACATTACCAAATCCCTGGACAATCGCTCTTTTACCATTGACGTCACCTCCATAAATATCATAATAGTGTTTGACCGCCTGGGCCACGCCATACCCTGTAAGCATATCAGCGATTGTATATTTTTTTGAGAGATCAGGTGAATAATGTTTGTCTTCTATCACCTTGATGACTCCATGTCGTAACTGCCCAATTCTGTTGATCTTTTCGGCCTCTGTAGGTTTAAAATGGCCATTAAAAACACCTTCCTGAGGATGCCATACTCCTGAATTCTCGGTAAGAGGTATCACATCGTTGATCTCATCGACATTCAAATCTCCACCGGTTCCATAATAATGTTTTAACAAAGGGGTTACCGCCTTGTACCATCTTTCCAGAACGCCTCGCTTTCTAGGATCATTCGGATCAAAATTGATCCCTGATTTGGCACCTCCAATATTCGGGCCCGACACGGTGAATTTGACTTCCATGGTTTTTGCCAATGACAATACCTCATTCATATCTAATCCTTTACGCATTCTGGTTCCACCTCCAGCAGCTCCACCTCGTAAAGAATTGATAACGGTCCAACCCTCTGCCTCTGTTTCACGATCCCTCCAGTGAAACACAATTTCGGGTTCTTTATTTTCATATTTTTTTAAAAGTTCTTTCATGATACTTCCATCTTAGGGTTCATATATTATAAATAACACCACTGCTGTGGTCTTTTATCGCTCCTGTTACACTCTTCAAACAATTTACCTCTTCCTGGTCTTTCAATACACCTAAAAATGCAAAAAGCAAAGCCTCTTTAAATTCAATGATCTCTTTAGAAGGTATCACTATCTGAGCATTAGCGAGGTCTCTGATCCTTTCTATCATAAAATCGTTAAGCGCTCCGCCACCAGTAATCAGCACCTGCAGTTCCTCTTTATCAAAATTCACTGAAGCTTCATTGATGTTATCGGAGATTTGAATAGCGCTATGTTCGATAAAAGTTCTTAGTTTGTCCTCCAATGCTATATCAAAATCAGCAAAAATCGGAAGAACCACATCCGCTATAAACTCATAGCCCAATGATTTTGGCTGCTCCTGCTCATAAAACGGCAAAGCATTCAATCTAGTCAAAAGTGCTTCATTGATGCTTCCTTTTGAAGCCATCCTTCCTTTATCATCATAGTCAAAACCCTGAAGACGTGTAAAATGGTTCAATACAATATTTGCAGGACAAATGTCATAAGCAATTCTTTCGTCCAAATAATCAAATGAAACATTGGCAAAACCACCTATGTTAAGGCAAAAATCATAGTCAGAGAACAATAGCATATCACCTATTGGCACCAAGGGTGCGCCCTGCCCTCCCATGGCTACATCCTGTACCCTGAAATCACAAATCACTTTGACTCCTGACCGGCATGCCAGATGTGCTCCGCTGCCAATTTGCAAGGTGTAATTTTGACCTGGATCATGATAAATGGTATGACCATGAGAAGCGATAAAATCAAGATTCTCAATCTTGTTTTTGGCTATAAAATCGCTTGCCAACTCTCCAAGAAACAAACCGTAATCCGCATGAATTTTAGTCAATTTTTCTCCGGAATACCCAAAAGCATTTTTCAGTCTATTTTTCCATATTTCGGAATAATTAACCGATTCTGTTTTCAATATTTCAAAATGATAACCTCTTTTTCGGCTTATTTTAACATATGCTAAATCCACTCCGTCTAGTGAGGTTCCACTCATCAATCCGATTACATACCAATTTTTATCAATCATATCCTGTAAAATTACAAATACATTTTGATAATTTGACTATATTTGAGCAATTGAATTTATAATTAATAAAGTCATTTTTATCCATGGATTTTACCTTAACCGAAGAACAGATCATGATACGTGATGCGGCTCGTGATTTTGCAAGAAATGAATTATTACCCGGAGTAATAGAAAGAGATGAAAAACAGGAATTCCCGCATGAACAGATCAAAAAAATGGGGGAGTTAGGTTTCCTGGGTATGATGACCGATCCTGAATATGGTGGTGGAGGAATGGATACCGTATCCTATGTTCTCGCCATGGAAGAGATTTCCAAAATAGATGCCTCTGCTTCTGTCGTGATGTCAGTAAACAATTCTTTAGTTTGCTGGGGTCTTGAACATTTTGGGACGGAAGAACAAAAACAAAAGTATCTGATTCCTTTGGCAACAGGAGAGATCATTGGCGCTTTTTGTCTGAGCGAACCTGAAGCAGGAAGTGATGCCACTTCTCAAAAAACTACTGCCATTGACATGGGAGACCATTACCTGGTCAACGGTACTAAAAACTGGATCACAAATGGTAATAACGCCAGTGTCTATCTTGTAATTTGTCAAACACATGTTGAAAAAGGACATAAAGGGATCAATGCGCTGATTATGGATAAGGATATGGACGGTTTTGTAGTAGGCCCAAAGGAAAACAAATTGGGTATACGGGGATCGGACACCCACTCCTTGATGTTCAATGATGTTAAGGTTCCAAAAGAAAATCGAATTGGTGAAGATGGGTTTGGTTTTACTTTCGCTATGAAGACGCTAGCCGGAGGAAGGATTGGTATCGCTGCTCAAGCCTTAGGAATTGCTTCTGGAGCTTATGAATTGGCACTGCAATACTCAAAAGAGCGCAAGGCCTTTGGAAAAGAGATCAGCAAACATCAGGCCATCGCATTTAAACTGGCCGATATGGCCACCGAAATCGAAGTCGCTCGACTCCTGTGCTTAAAAGCTGCCTGCGATAAGGATGAAAAAAAGGACTATACACAATCTGGTGCCATGGCAAAATTGTATGCTGCGGAGATGGCCATGAGAAACACTGTTGAAGCCGTTCAGATTCACGGGGGCTATGGTTTTGTAAAAGAATACCATGTCGAAAGACTGATGAGAGATGCAAAGATTACTCAGATCTATGAAGGCACTTCAGAAATCCAAAAGATCGTGATCTCAAGGTCAATTTTACAATAAAACATGAAGACAGGCCTAAGAGTTCTTATTACAGGAGGCACTGGATCGGTTGGGCGCGTGCTTTGCCAATTCCTTACTGAGCAACATGTTGAAGTCAGTATCTTGAGTCGTAGAATTAACAACAATTCAAAATACAAGACTTACTTATGGGACCATGAAAATTCCCTGATCGATAATAAGGCCTTTGAAAATTGTGACTATATCATACATCTTGCTGGTGCGGGAATAGCTGACAAAAGATGGACCGAAAGTCGAAAAAAAGAAATTCTTGATAGCAGGGTAAAAACTACCGCCCTCTTATACAAGGCGCTTTCAAAGTCAACATATAAAGTGAAGGGTATTATTTCAGCTTCTGCTGTTGGATTTTATGGGCAAACCACAAGTGAAACCAATTTTAAGGAAGAAGACCAGCCCGGAAATGATTTTGTCGCCTCTGTATGCAAAGCTTGGGAGGCTGGAGTCAATAAGTTCCAGAACTTAGACATGAGAACAGTGAATCTGAGAATCGGAATTGTACTTATGAAAAAAGGCGGTGCTCTTGAAAAAATGGCACAACCGTTTTATTGGAATGTTGGAGCGCCTCTTGGCAATGGTAAACAGATCATTCCCTGGATCCACCTCACAGATCTCAATCGGATTATTTTACAGGCCATTCAATCATCTGACATGGAAGGCCCCTATAATTGCTGCGCACCTGACCCTGTAAGCAATTCTGAGTTTTCTAAACAAATTGCTAGTGTTCTGGGCAAACACATGTGGCTACCAAATGTTCCTTCATGGGTATTAAGGCTCGCATTAGGAAGTCGGGCAGTTCTTTTGACAGCGGGAAGTAGCGTTTCTGCCGAGAAGATCCTGAAAACCAAATATGAGTTCAAATATCCAAAACTTCTTCCGGCCCTGCAGGATCTTTTAGCCTCAAAACCTTGAATATTTGTTTAGAAATTATCAATTTTTATAGATGTTTTTAACATATCCACACTTTTTACAACGGTAAAATTGTGATTTTGCATTTCTTCTTTGGTTTTACACTTTTCTTTGATTTTTATCTATGGATTTCGCTATTTTTGTGAAAATTTACTAATTATGGCGTACGAAAAACAGGGTGTCTATTTACCAGAATTTGAGCATGACAATTGTGGAGCTGGGTTTATTTGCAGTCTAAATGGAGAAAAAACCAACAGCATTATCCATGATGCTCTGGAGATACTCATAAAACTAGAACACAGAGGGGCAGTAAGTGCTGATGGAAAAACTGGTGACGGAGCAGGAATACTCATCGAGATTCCTCATAAATTCTTCCAAAAAGCTTGTGAATTTGAGCTTCCTGATCATAGAGAATATGCAGTTGGAATGATCTTTTTACCTAAAGGAATCAACCAGTACACCTATTGTATTGATGCGCTGGAAACAGAAGTTAAAAACCAGGGACTTGAAGTATTGGGTTGGAGAGAAGTACCAGTAAATCCTGAGCATCTTGGGCGGATTGCCGAGACTACAGAACCTTATATCAAACAGATTTTTGTAGGCAAAAATGGCAAGGAAATGACCGATTTGGCCTTTAATGCCAAAGTATATGCTGCCAGAAAAATTGCTGAACACAAGATCAATAACTCGAGATTAAAACATGCCAAACAATTTTACATCCCAAGTTTTTCGACTACAACACTCATCTATAAAGGATTATTGATCCCTGAAGATATTAGAAACTATTATTCAGACCTGTCTGATCATGATCTGGTCACAAGACTTGCGCTTGTTCATCAGCGTTTTTCAACCAATACAGCACCCTCATGGGATCTTGCGCAACCATTCAGGTTCATGTGCCATAACGGAGAGATCAATACCTTAAGAGGTAATGTAAGTCGTATGAAAGCGAGGGAGGAACTCATGAAGAGTGATCTTTTTGGAGAAGATATTAAAAAACTATATCCTATCATTCTTGAAAAGAAATCCGATTCAGCTTCTATGGATATGGCTGTGGAATTATTATTAATGACTGGTCGTTCCCTACCTGAAGTAATGATGATGCTGGTACCTGAAGCATGGGAGAAAGACAGCACCATGCCTGATGAAAAAAAGGCATTTTACGAGTACAACTCCTGTATCATGGAGCCTTGGGATGGCCCTGCATCAGTTCCTTTCACAGATGGTAATTATATTGGTGCCCTTCTTGACCGAAACGGACTAAGACCTTCACGTTTTACAGTAACTAAAGGAGGTTATGTCATCATGTCTTCAGAGATTGGTGTCTTAGACATCAAACCAGAAGATGTTGTACGACACGGTAGATTGGAACCTGGAAAAATGTTCCTTGTCGACATGAACGCCGGAAAAATAATTGAAGATGAGGAGGTTAAAAATGAAGTCACCAAAAAACATCCTTACAGACAATGGTTGAATGAGAATTTATTACCTCTGGCGGATGTGCCATATACAGGAAATAAATGTCCTGTTGAGCTCACGCCTTATAAAACAAGACAACGTATGTTTGGCTATACCATGGAAGACATTGACACCGTGATTACGCCCATGTGCAAGAGTGGTAAAGAGACCTTAGGATCCATGGGGACCGACACTCCTCTTGCCGTTCTTTCTGACAAACACCAATTGTTATACAATTACTTCAAACAGTTATTTGCTCAGGTGACAAACCCTCCGCTTGACGGAATAAGAGAAGAAATCATTACAGATATCAGTCTCGCCATAGGTGAGGATAGAAATATTTTTACCACTTCATCTGACCATTGTAAGAAATTAAAGATCCAGAATCCGGTAATTTCTAATGATGATCTGGATAAAATAAAAAACATTGATCATCCTGATTACAAGTCATATGAGATCCCTATGCTATATGACATCAAACGTGGCCTCAATTCGTTAGAAAAGGCACTTGACATGATCGTCGATACAGCTTCCAAAGCGGTAGACGAAGGATACAATATTATCATCCTTACTGATCGTGGTGCTGACAAGGTAAATGGCCCTATCCCGGCATTGCTGGCATGTTCGTTTCTTCATCATTCCTTAAACCACGCGAAGAAACGTTCCAAATTCGGTATCATCATAGAATCTGCCGAACCTCGTGAGCCTCACCATTTCGCCACGCTTTTTGGATATGGCGCGAGCGCTATCAACCCTTATATGGTCAATGAGATCATCCGTGAAAAGGTAAATTCAGGAAGTATTGCAGGTATTGATGCTGAAGAGGCCGTTCAGAATTTTAATAAGGCCATTGGAAAAGGTATCCTAAAGATCATGAACAAGATCGGAATTTCAACCCTTCATTCGTACAGAGCATCACAGATTTTTGAAATATTGGGTCTGAACACAAAATTTACCAATAAATATTTTCCAAATACACCCTCAAGGATCGAAGGAATAGGTTTATACGAAATAGAAAGAGAAATTTCCAAGCGACATAAAAACGCCTTTTTCAACGATAAGATTGATAATAATCTAAAGTTGGACGTCGGTGGAGATTACAGATGGAGAAGAACCGGGGAAAGACACATGTTTAACCCTACCACCGTTTCAAAATTACAGCAGGCAGTCAGATCAAATAATACGGACAGCTATGCTGAGTATGCCAATATGATCAATGAGCAAAGCCAACATCTGATGACACTCAGGGGGCTGTTCGAATTTCAAAATCTCGATCCCATTCCTTTAGAGGAGGTGGAGCCTTGGACTGATATCGTAAAGAGGTTTAAAACTGGAGCCATGTCTTATGGGTCAATTAGTAAAGAAGCACACGAAAATCTGGCCATTGCCATGAACCGAATTGGTGGAAAAAGCAATTCTGGTGAAGGTGGAGAAGACTTGAATAGATTTAGGAAAGATCTGAACGGTGATAGCAGAAACAGTGCCATTAAGCAGGTAGCTTCAGGTAGGTTCGGTGTATCGAGCAATTACCTCACCAATGCTCAGGAAATTCAAATCAAAATGGCTCAGGGAGCCAAGCCAGGAGAAGGAGGCCAATTGCCAGGAGAAAAAGTTTTTCCATGGATTGCAGAAGTGAGAAATTCTACGCCTTATGTAGGATTGATATCGCCACCTCCGCATCATGATATCTATTCAATTGAAGATTTATCTCAGTTGATCTTTGACCTTAAAAACGCCAACCGAGAAGCGAGAATCAATGTAAAACTGGTTTCGGAGGTAGGAGTAGGTACCATTGCAGCTGGTGTAGCCAAAGCAAAAGCAGATGTAATCCTTGTTTCAGGATATGACGGAGGAACAGGTGCTTCGCCTCTGACTTCTTTAAAGCACGCAGGGCTTCCATGGGAACTCGGTATAGCAGAAGCACAACAAACACTGGTTTTAAATGACCTAAGAAGTCGTGTAGTACTGGAATGTGATGGTCAGTTAAAAACTGGTCGTGACGTGGCCATAGCTTGTTTACTCGGAGCTGAAGAGTTCGGATTTGCAACGGCACCGCTAGTAGCTTCCGGGTGTATCATGATGAGAAAATGTCATTTAAATACTTGTCCGGTAGGTATTGCAACGCAGGATCCTGAATTGCGGAAGAACTTTAAAGGCACACCCGAACATGTGATCAATTTTATGTATTTCGTCGCTGAGGAGTTAAGAGAAATCATGGCCTCCTTAGGATTCAGAACAATAAAGGAAATGATTGGTCAGTCGCAAAAGATCAATGCTAAAACTGCTGTTGAACAATACAAGGCACAAGGCTTGGATTTATCAGGTATTTTATACCAGCCTTCTGACTATCATGACAAGGTGATCAGAAATACTGAAAAACAACACCATGAAATAGAGCATGCAATAGACTTTCAGATCATTCAGGATGCCCATCCCGCAATTTATAGAAAAGAAAAAATGCAATTGAGTTACCCAATTGCCAACACAGACAGGTCTGTGGGGGCCATTATTAGTAACGAGATCTCTAAGATTTATGGCGCAAATGGCCTGCCTAGTAACACACTACAAATCAATTTTACTGGATCAGCGGGTCAGAGCTTTGGTGCTTTTGCCACAAAAGGGATTACCTTAAATCTTGAAGGAAACACCAACGACTATTTGGGTAAAGGGTTATCCGGAGCGAAAATAATCGTCAAGAAACCGGAAAAAGCCACGTTTATTGCGGATGAGAATATCATCATTGGTAATGTGTGTTTCTACGGAGCTACGAAAGGTGAGGCCTATATTAATGGCGTTGCCGGAGAACGTTTTTGTGTTAGAAACTCAGGAATTACAGCAGTTGTTGAAGGTGTTGGTGACCACGGATGTGAATATATGACTGGTGGAAGGGTTGTGATACTGGGTAAAACAGGAAGAAATTTTGCAGCAGGAATGAGTGGCGGAATTGCTTATGTATATGACCCTGACAAAAAATTTGTCAATGGACTATGCAATATGGAAATGGTAGAACTTGAAAAACCTTCAGTTGCGGATGCTCAGGAATTATTTGAGTTGATCCAAAACCATTACCATGCCACTGAAAGCACAAAAGCCTTGATGATTTTGGAAGATTGGGATAAGCAATTGAATCACTTTATCAAAGTAATACCAACAGATTATAAGAAAGCACTGGCTAGATTAGAGGAAGAATCAGCAGCAAAACAAACAGTTTAATTATGGGAAAAATAACAGGATTTATTGAGTTTGATAGAGTCGATGAGAAAAATAAGGCTGTAAAAGATAGACTGAAAAATTATAAGGAATTCACTGTTAAGCTTCCAGAAGAGGAGCTTAAAAAGCAAGGATCCCGATGTATGGATTGTGGTATTCCCTTTTGTCATAGCGGATGTCCATTGGGTAATTTAATCCCTGATTTTAATGATCTAGTCTATAGAGGAGAATGGAAAAAAGCACTGGAGATCTTGCATTCAACAAATAACTTTCCGGAATTTACCGGAAGGCTTTGTCCTGCTCCATGTGAAAAAGCATGTGTACTTGGCTTGATTGAAGACCCTGTATCTATTGAAAATATTGAAAAAAATATTGTCGAAAAAGGGTTTGAGGAAGGATGGATCGTTGCGCACCCACCTAAAGAAAGAACAGGTAAAACGGTCGCTGTTGTCGGCTCTGGCCCCGCAGGTCTAGCTGCTGCACAACAGTTGAACAGAGCTGGGCATTTAGTAACTGTTTTTGAAAGAGATGATGAGATCGGAGGTCTTTTGAGATATGGTATTCCGAATTTCAAAATGGAAAAAGAAATTATTGACCGCAGGGTTAGTGTTTTAAAAGAAGAAGGTATTTCTTTTGTATGTGATGCAAATATTGGTGACAATTACCCTGTTGAAAAACTTGATGATTTTGACGCTGTTGTTCTATGTGGCGGCGCTACCAAAAGACGTTCATTGCCCACCAAAGGTGCAGATGCCAAAGGTGTAGTTCAGGCTATGGATTTTCTTACCCAGCAAACGAAATCCTTGTTCGGAAGTAAATTCGAAGGTGAAGTGATATCTGCCGAAGGTAAGGATGTTATTGTGATCGGTGGTGGAGATACGGGCTCTGACTGCGTGGGAACTTCTAATCGTCAGGGAGCCAAATCTGTGACCAATTTTGAGATCATGCCAAAGCCACCAGCATCAAGAAGTGATGCAACGCCATGGCCCTTTTGGCCACTGCAACTTAAAACTTCTTCTTCGCATGAAGAAGGATGTGAAAGAAACTGGTTAATCAATACCAAGGAATATGTCACCAATGACAACAATGAATTGATCGCTTTAAAAACAGTTGAAGTTGAATGGAAATTAATACCCGGCCAAAGACCACAATTGATAGAAAAGGTAGGGACTGAAAAAACTTGGCCTTGTGATATGGTCCTATTGGCCCTTGGTTTTACGGGTCCTGAAAATACATTGAGCGATCAGCTTGGGTTGGAATTGGACGAAAGAACTAATTATAAAGCCAAAAATTACCAAACCAATGTGCCTCATATATTTACCGCAGGTGACATGAGAAGAGGACAATCTCTTATTGTTTGGGCAATCAATGAAGGTAGGGAAGCTGCCAGGGAAGTCGATATCTTCCTTATGGGAGCAAGCAATCTACCGATAAAAGGTCAGGGAGATCTTCCCGGTGTTTAACAGAATTCATTTGTAAGAAAAAGGAGGTATGGTTAAAAACTATACCTCCTTTTTTATTGCTTTACAGTCATAATAAATGACTGTGCTATAGTTGTTGATAAGTTTCTCAGTGATTTTTATACTTTTTCTTCCTCTAAGTGAGAATGTTAAGATTCTCTTCAGATTTCAAATCTACTTTTACGCCGTATTAAAAATAGAACAGAAAATACTGTTCAAATTATCAAACACTAAAAACTAAAGTAACCTAAAATTTTAATTATGATGAAAAAAATTCTTGCACTATTGGTAATGACAACAATAATGGTGTCATGCGTATCTAAAAAGAAATACGTACTATTAGAAGAAGATCTAACTGAGACAAGAGGAGAATTGCAAAAGACTACCATTGAAAAAGAAGAGTTAGAGACAAAATTTGCAAAAATTGAAAAGAGAGTTGAAGTATATAACGCACAGATCAATTCATTGCAGTCTGATAACGCGAACTTAACAGAAAGCAACAACCAGAAAATGGATTTGTTGGCTGATAACTCAGCGCCTATTTCTGAAAATATGAAGGCAAATCTTAGAGAAACTTTAGCTACGCTTCCTCCAGAGGCTTTAGAAGGTGCTGCAACACTTAAAGATTCTATGAATGTTGCGATTTCATACAAATTGAAAAAATCAATCAATGAAAACAATATTGATAACAGTGGTGACATTGACGTAAACATCGATCAGACTGTAGTAATGATATCTGTTGCTGACAGCTTATTATTCAGATCAGGAAGTTATAACATCAGTTCAAAGGCATATCCTTTGTTAGCCAAATTAGCTGACGTGATCAATGCTGAGCCAAGTATTGATGTGATGATTGAAGGTCATACAGATTCAAAGGGTATACATACAGAAACAATCGTTGACAACTGGGATCTAAGTGTAAAAAGATCTACCTCTGTTGTTAGAATTCTTCAAAACAAGTATAAAGTTGATCCAGCAAGATTGATTCCTTCTGGAAGAAGTTCTTATATTCCTTTAACTGATAACTCTACTTATAAGAACAGAGCAAGAAACAGACGTACCAACATCATCATCATGCCTAACCTTAACAAATTCTTCGCACTTATGGCTGAAGAAGAAGTGGTAAGCTTAGAAGACTAATTTTATATCAAACTATTTAATTTGAAAGGCGACCTTAGGGTCGCCTTTTTTTTGTGCTTTGAACAGATGTAAACCGATCACCTCGGAGCTGATCACCTCGCTTCCGAGGTGATCGGAAGTGAACACCTCAGCGCTCATGCCCTCATCTCCGAGGGGGTGAGAATCAGGAGGTGAGAATTAAATCCTTCAACCTGAAAACAAAAATCCGGAGTAAAATAAGATCTTACTCCGGACTTTCCCACTAACTAAAACTAAAAACTAATCAACATTATCGTGTAAAAAAGAATTATTAGACCTTAGCTGAATTTCGTCATTATCATCAGTTCCTAAAGTCATTCTTGATTTATTCTTATCTGTTTCAGATGAACTAGGCACGTCATCTAAGTTTACACCCATTCTTTTATAGGCAGGTTCGCTTTCTATATCGTCAATATGGTGATTCAATTTATTGATGAATTTATAATTGAAATCTTTCATCTTCTTTCTTCTGATCTCGGCCCTGTTACGTAATTCCGCAATTGTGAGGTTCATAGGAGAAACATCTTTATCCTCAATTACCTCTTCCACATTGTTTCCTGTTACATCTTCCTTGGCTATTTTCAATTCAAAATGCATATCCTCTTCTTCTTCCTTATCTTTCTCTGAAATGCTTTTCAAAGTATTGAGCTCAGCGGCAAATTCATCCTCGAGCGTATGACGAATGGCATCTTCATTCAATGGTGTGACAGTTGGTTCAGGTTTGATCTCTTCAAGTCCCACGATCTCAATATCATTGATATTAAAATTCTCCAGGGTTCTTATCTCTTTTACTTCTTCTTTCTGAGCTTTTTGAATAGGCAAATCAAAAGTGAATGAGAATTGATTCTCTTCATCTTCCTCAGTCATCTCAGCTGCCTCTTCTTTAGGGGTAATATTGGTGATTTCAAAATCCTGTTCAACAACTGGAGCTTTCACATGCTCAAATTGAACAGTCATATCATTCGCTTCCTCCTCAACGGGTTCAGTAGGTTTTACCTCCTCATAAGTGACCACTTCATCCAAAGGCTCGACAATTGGAGTTACAGATTCTGTTTCTGACGGGCTCACAGTCTTGACTTCATCTATAAAATCTTCTTCATGCAAAATATGTCGGGTAACCTTTGGTGCAGGCGCTACTGCTTCAGGTTGAGGCACAACTTTAACTTGTCTTTCTTCTACCAGTTTATGTACGATCTTTTTTGATGCTGTCTTTGATATTTCACTTTGCTGTTCGGGATTAAATCCGGTAGCAATAATTGTTACCGAAATCGCATCACCTAATGAATCATCTTCACCAACCCCCATGATGATATCCACATTGGTTTTAGCTTCTGACTGAATATAATCATTGATCTCTCCAATCTCATCTATGGTTACTTCGGAAGTACCGGATACGATTAACAATAATACATTTTTAGAACCCTCAATTTTATTGTCATTTAAAAGTGGAGAATCCAAGGCTTTGGTTATTGCATTTTGCGCCCGATTTGCACCGGATGACTGGGCTGATCCCATAATTGCGGTTCCGCTATTTGACAATACAGTCTTGGCATCACGCAAATCAATATTCTGTGTGTAGTGATGTGTGATGACCTCTGCAATTCCGGTTGCTGCAGTTGACAAGACTTCATCAGCTTTAGAGAAACCGGCCTTAAACCCTAAATTACCGTAAACTTCTCTTAATTTATTATTATTGATCACCACCAAAGAATCTACATGAGACCTTAGTTTTTCAATTCCTAACTGAGCCTGTTCATTCCTCATTTTTCCTTCAAAGGAAAACGGAATAGTCACAATTCCCACTGTTAAAATATCAAGGTCCTGAGCGATCTTGGCAATTACCGGAGCAGCTCCGGTTCCTGTTCCCCCACCCATTCCAACAGTAATGAACAACATTTTAGATTTAGTATTCAGCATGTTTTTGATATCCTCCATGCTTTCCATAGCAGATTGTTCTCCAATTTCTGGATTAGCACCTGCCCCTAATCCTTCAGTCAAGGTAGCTCCCAGCTGAATCTTATAAGGAACAGGACTGCTCTGAAGCGCCTGCGCATCTGTGTTACATACAACAAAGTCAACACCCTTGATGCCTTTGTTATACATGTGGTTGATAGCATTACTTCCGCCACCACCTACTCCAATTACCTTGATGACATTGGACTGATTTTTTGGTAAATCAAAAGATAAATTACTAAATTCTAAACTCATAACTTAATTTTTATTTATTCGGGTTGTATTGTTATTCAGCGTTATCTAAAAAATCTCTAAACTTCTCTCCCCATTTTTCAAAAATGGTTTTCTTTGGAGTGGCATCCTCCTGAGAAGTCTTTTTATACGATTCTTCATCTATCTCTGGTATTGTATTGTTCAGTTTTTCATTGTCCCTGACACCTTTCATCAGCAGACCTACAACAGTTGCATAAAGCGGACTTGATAATTCACTGTCTGAATTACTTGCCAAATGCTCGTTCGGATAACCGATACGTGTATCCATTCCTGTTATATATTCCACCAATTGTTTGATGTGCTTCAATTGAGCACCTCCACCGGTCAGTACAATTCCGGCGATCAGTTTCTTCTTGCTTTCCTCGTGTCCGTAATTCTTGATCTCAAGAAATACCTGTTCTACGATCTCAACAACTCTGGCATGAATGATCTTAGACAAATTCTTTAGAGTGATTTCTTTAGGTTCACGCCCTCTTAAGCCGGGGATGGAAACGATCTCGTTTTCTTTATTCTCACCTGGCCAGGCCGATCCAAATTTAGTTTTCAGCAATTCTGCCTGCTTCTCAATAATCGAACATCCTTCCTTAATATCTTCGGTAATGACGTTACCTCCGAATGAGATCACGGCAGTGTGCCTGATAATGCCATCTTTGAAAATCGCCAGATCAGTAGTTCCACCACCTATATCAATAAGGGCCACCCCTGCTTCTTTTTCTTCCTGACTTAATACAGCTTCTGCTGACGCCAATGGTTCAAGTGTAATATTTCCCAGTTGAAGTCCTGCACTTTTGATACATCTGCCGATGTTTCTTATCGACGAAACCTGCCCCACTACTACATGAAAATTAGCTTCCAACCGACCACCATACATACCAATTGGCGTTTTAATTTCAGCTTGACCGTCAACTTTAAAATCCTGTGGAAGGACATGAATAATCTCCTCTCCTGGCAACATAACCAGCTTATACACCTGGTTGATCAATCTGTCAATATCATTCTCATCAATGACCTTGTCTGAATTTGACCGGGTAATATAATCACTATGGTGCAGGCTTCTGATATGCTGACCCGCTATTCCTACGACTACTGTTCCAATTTTTTCTCCTGAAGCACTTTCAGCCTCATCCACTGATTGTTGAATGGACTGTATGGTTTGGGTAATATTATTGACAACTCCTCTATGCACTCCCAAACTTTTGGCTTTTCCGGTACCCAGCACCTCAATTTTGCCATAAGCGTCCTGCCTGCCAACCATCGCAACAATTTTTGTTGTCCCGATGTCTAAACCCACTGCTATATTGTTATTGTCCATAATATCTAT
>CBDULU010000006.1:0-20435 GCA_965368155.1 uncultured Flavobacteriaceae bacterium | reverse complement strand
TTTTTACAACCAGTTTGTCGAGCTCTTGAGAATGGTTTTCATTTAGAATTAGTTTGGAAATATTGAACAGATCTTTACTGATATCCCAAGACTTGTCTTCAAGTGTTTTTTCTTTTGAAAAAGAGACCAACAAGCTCGTCAACTCTTTATCAACTCCAATTTTTGATAAAACGACATCAACCGCCTCTTTCAAAATAGAATCTGTATCTAGTTCTACTTCAAAATCTGCCGTAAGACCAAGTTCAAATGCAAACGATTTGATCAGTTTATTGGTAAAACTATCGATGGTTTTAATATGAAAGGAAGCATAATTTTTTAGAATGTCCTGCAATCTTTCCTTTGCCCTGATTTTTATAAGACCCTTACTTAATCCCGTTTCAGATAGTAAGATTGGTAATGGCGAAATGCTGCAGGGTCTCCAAAATTCTGTCTTTCATTTCGGCTGCTGCCTTGTTTGTGAAAGTGATGGCAAGTATCTGCTGATACAATCGCTGGTCAGGGCTTTTTAAAATGATCTTTAAGTATTCCTTAACTAACGTAAAGGTTTTTCCACTGCCGGCAGAAGCATTATAAACCTGAAAAGTTGAGGGATGGGACACCTGTACAATTTTCAATAAAAGTAATCAAATCCTACTATATGCTGTTTGAAACTAAGAAAAAATGATGCGGTTTAAGTTTTTTCACTGTCAAGTGAAAATACGCCAGACTTGAGCTACAATAAAAGTTACTATAAAGCCCAAAATTACAGGTAAAACAGAAGCTACTGTTGTCCATTTAACACTTTTGGTTTCCTTATAGATCGTATAGATCGTGGTACTACATGGGTTATGTAACAAACTGAAAAGCATTAGATTAATTGCTGTTAACAAGGTCCATCCTCCGGCCCTTAATATACTTCCTGTATCAGATACTGAATCCAGTTCAAACATCACACCTGCGCCTTCGCCACCCGTCATACCAGTTACTAAAACAGTCAGCATAAGAATCGTTGGTATGACGATCTCATTAGCTGGAATAGCAACTATATACGCTAATAAAATCACCCCGTTAAGCCCTAGCAGAAACCCAAATCCATCCAGGCTGTCAATCACCCAACTTGCCATACTAACTTCACCTATATAAATGTTGGAGATAAGCCAGATCACTGCACCGGCAGGTGCTGCAAAAACGATGGCTCTCCATAGTACGATCAAAGTTCTGTCAATTAACGAAGTATATATCGTTTTCCAAAATCTCGGAGGTCTGTATGGAGGTAATTCCAAATTAAAAGTAGATACTTCTCCCTTTAAAACGGTTCTTGACAAGCCCCAGGAAACCAAAAACATAAACGCAATTCCAAGAACAGCAATTCCTATTACTGCCAATAAGGAAGCCAGGCCTGAAAAAGCTTGCGGAACCACTGCCCCGACAAAAATTGTCGCAATAAGAATCTGAGTGGGCCAGCGACCATTACAAAGTGAAAAATTATTGGTAATAATTGCGATCAAACGCTCTCTCGGACTATCGATGATACGTGTAGCTACAACTCCAGCTGCGTTGCATCCGAATCCCATACTCATGGTAAGTGCTTGCTTGCCATGAGCACCGGTTTTTCTAAACATATTATCCATATTGAATGCAACCCTGGGTAAATATCCAAAGTCTTCCAATAGTGTGAACATCGGAAAGAATATAGCCATGGGAGGCAACATCACAGCAATCACCCAGGCCACAGCCAAATAAACTCCATCAAGCAAAAATCCATCCAACCACCAAGGCATTCCAATGGTAGCAGCTATATTTTTAAGAAAAGGATGAACAGTATCCAACAAAACATTTGCCAACATTGCTGAAGGGTAATTCGCTCCCACAATGGTCAGCCATAAAATAAGTCCAAGCAATAAAAACATGATGGGAAATCCCCAGGTTTTACTGGTAACGATCTCATCAATTTTCCGATCCATTCGAAACCTGTTTCTTACAGATTCCTTGAATACGGAGCTTTCTGCAATCTCTGAAGCATCTGCATAAATTCCTTCAGCCAGATGATCATGAAAATCCTCACCAATCTTCCATCGAAGCTCATTGGTCATGCTTAGTATTTTATCTATAGAATTTTTTTCCATACTACACCAATTCTCCTGTTTTTAAAGCTTCAATGATCCTGCTATCACCTTCAAGCAAGCGTAAGGCTATCCATCTGCTATTTGGAATATTCGGAAATTCTGCTTCGATTTCTGCACTTAATTTGGTTACTGCTTTTAAAATTTTATTCGGAACATTTTTTATTCGGCGTGGTTTACAAATCAGTTTTCCGGATGCTATTTCATCAACGGTCTGAATGAGTTCAGGAATTCCCCTTTGGTATCTTGCGCTGGTCGCCACTACCGGGATTCCCAATTCTTTTGCCAGTATTCTTGTATCGACTTCTATTTCATTTCTTTCCGCCTCATCCATCAAATTAAGACATAAAACCGCTTTATCCGTAATTTCGAGAATCTGTAAAACCAGATTTAGATTACGTTCAAGACGGCAGGCATCGGCTACGATAATGGTCACATCGGGTTTTCCAAAAAGTATAAAATTTCGAGCTACTTCCTCATCTTGTGAAGTTGATAACAGTGAATACGTACCGGGAAGATCCACCAGTTTGTATTTTTTATCGCCATATGAAAAAGCACCTTCAGCTCTGGCAACCGTTTTTCCCGGCCAATTACCGGTATGCTGACGCAATCCGGTCAAGGCATTAAACACGGTACTCTTTCCTGTATTTGGGTTACCAGCAATTGCGATCACATGATCAAAATCAGTTGTATCCACTCCAAGCTTTTTAAGGCCTTCAGAATTATAATGGGCGCATGAATCGCATGCAGATGCTTCTTTTTTTGTCATGATTCAATTTTATTAATAAGAATTTTTGAAGCCTGATCATTCCTCAGTGCAATACTGGTTCCTTTAACTCCATAAGCCACAGGGTTCTTCATGGGGCTGTTAAGATCAATCTTGATCTCTGTTCCGTTAACGAATCCGAGATCCAACAATCGCCTTCTGTTTTCACCCCGGCACTCCTTTGAAATCCCAACGATCCTGGCCAATTCGCCTTTGCGTAGACTAGATAATCTTACCGTATTTTCTTCCTCCTCCAGATCTTTTTTCAATTCAGCTACCGTGATATTAGCAGCCACAATAGGAGCCAAGACAAATTCTTCTCCCTCAGCATAAAAAACAATACGTTCGTTATTTTTTTCTTCCACCCGGATCACCGAACCTATATGAATATTTTCAGCAAGGATCTGCCTGTATATCACATCAGGTTCATCTTCAATATGCACGATTCTCCCTAAACTATTGACTGATAATGATGACAGCGGCTCTCCATCTATTTCTTTTAGGTCACCAAAAGTGTTCGGAATAGGATCTCCATGAGGATCATACATTGGATTTCCCAACTGATCGGCCAGAACATTGGTTTCTTCATGAGTCAAAACATGTTCCATCTCTTCTGCCCTGTCATGCCATTCGGATTTGGCAAAACCTGTTTTTTCAGCTAAATATTTTTCCCATAACCTATGGACCCTGATGATCTTTAAGGCGTATTGTCTTCCCTCCTTGGTTAACTTAAGCAAATCACCTTCAACCTTGACAAGCTCATTGACAGACATTTTATGCAGAGCGTCTATGATCAAACTATCTTTGATCTTCAAGGAATTGGTAAGTGCGCTAATATCGGTTTCGGCTCCATAACTCTCTAATCGGTACAACTGTTTAAGAATGTCCTCCATCACCGTCTTTTCATTTGACTGCCAGTTGTTCCTTAGCAACCAATACCAACCTTTGACCGGTCTGAAAACCACAAAGAGTAACGCTGCTATTACAACGAAAATCAATAAAGCTGTTAAAGGGTTATACTGCATCATTTGACATTTTTTAAACAAAGATTCTCGGCTACATTACTGGTAATAACCAATCTGTGTGTTTTGGTTTCAATATGGTAAGAGCTATCAAAAGGTTCTATATCAATAACTTTAATTTTATCTCCTAAAGCCAGATTTTTTTTGTTCAGATACTTCAAAAAACTTGAAGAAGAATCTCTTACACCAACAAAAACACCCGCCGAACCAATCTTCATATCTGTGATACTCACTGTTTTGTTTAAAATAGTTCTGCCATGAGCATCAGGTATAGGATCCCCATGAGGATCTAACTTCGGAAACTTAAGAAATGCATCTAGCTTATTGATTAAGGCTTCTGACTTTACATGTTCAAGTTGCTCCGCAATATCATGAACCTCATCCCAGTTAAACTGAAGCTTCTGAACCAAAAAACATTCCCATAATCTATGCTTTCTGATCACCTCCAAGGCGCTCAACCGTCCGAGTTCAGTGAGATAAACACCTTGATATTTTTTGTATACCACCAGGTCCTTATTCGCCAATTTCTTTAACATATCCGTTACGGAAGAAGCCTTTGTTTTGATCTTTCCTGCAATCAAATTAGTGCTTACTTCATTCCCAAATTCCTTTTCTAATGTATAAATGGTCTTTAAATAGTTCTCTTCTGCCTGTGAATACATGTTAATTTTTTTGCAAATATAAATATTATTTTAGGTTTGTCTAAATTTAAGGTTGTTTTTAATCTTAATCTCTTGTTAAAAGTGTGACAGTATCAAAATTTAATGGAAAATCTGAGTTTTCTGAAATCCAGATCTGTTTAATTATAAAAATTATATAAGGAGAATGAACAGAAGTACATTTTTCGCAGTGCTCTGAGGAAAAAAAGTCTTAGCAAAATTTTGATGTCAACTTCACAAATCTTTTAAAATCACAATATTGTTAAAATTGCCCCGAACTCAAATGTCATTGCCAATTTTGGCAAATCCCACTTGATGAAAATCAATACATCATCTCATTTTCAGCAATTTGAGAATTCTATCCGTAAATGAATCTACATCCATTTCATTTAAATTCATCTCGATTGAATGCTCCACGATCATGTCTACTCTATTCAATGGAAATGCCAAACCTATGACGATACGTCTCAGCATTACGACTTCTTGTTGCTCCACATGTTGATCTGCCTTCACCATGACCATTAGTTCATATAATCTTTCAATTCTTTCGATACAATCAAGATGTGCAATGGTTGGGATTTTTTCGGGAAACTTTAATATATCTTTAAATTGTTCATTCGAAATATTATATTTTTTCGAAACCTTTGCCAAAAATTCAATTTCTTCAGATGAGATTTGATTGTCGGATTTTGCAATGCGAACAATATTGGCAAAATGGCTGATATTTCTCTTTTGCCCGATACTTAAATATAAATCAGAAATACCCATAAAATAAGTTTTAATAGTTCTATCAAATATACGAATTATTGATTTGGATTTTTGCAGATTCACTTGAAATTTGATTTAATAATCTGACCTATTACACTTATCTTTGCCGAAAATTAATCATCTTGAGTAAGCAGTTCATTGCTGAACTTTATAAGAATTTTGACAAGGTTAAAGCAATTATAACCGGTGTTGAAAATGACGATAAGCAAATTGAAATAAACAATTTGGCAGGCTCGTCATTGTCTATGGTGATCTCTTCTGTTTACACGGCTATCGAAAAACCTTTACTGTTTATCTGTAATGACAAAGAAGAGGCTGCTTATTATCTGAATGACTTAGAACAGCTGTTGGATGCAGATAAAGAGAGTAAACGAGATGATGTGCTTTTCTATCCTGGTTCCTACAGAAGGCCTTATCAAATTGAAGACACTGACAATGCCAATATTCTTTTAAGGGCAGAGGTACTGAACAGGATCAATTCGCAAAAAAAACCTGCTCTTATTGTCACTTATGCAGATGCTCTTTTTGAACAAGTGATCACCAAAAATGAACTCAAAAGAAATACCATAAAACTTGCTGTTGGAGATTCTCTTTCGATCGATTTTATTCACGATTTGCTTCATGAATACAAATTCAACCGAGTAGATTTTGTGATCGACCCCGGTGATTTTGCCATCAGAGGAGGAATTATTGATGTGTTCTCTTTCTCCAATGATCGCCCGTTTCGAATTGAATTTTACGGTGATGAAATTGACAGTATCAGAACCTTTGACATCGAGTCACAACTTTCGATCGACCGAATGAATAAGATCGACATCATGCCCAATGTCGAAAATAAATTTCTTGAAGAGAAAAGACAAAGCTTCCTTAAATATATCTCATCAAAGACAGTGGTTTTTATTAAAAACCCCCAACTCAATAAGAACCGGCTCGATAAATTATTTGAGAAGGCCAAGGAAGCCTTTATCAATTTAAAGGGCGAGATAAAGCACAGCGATCCGGAAGAATTATTTTGCACCGGTGAATTGATTGATGATCAATTGCTCAATTTCACAAGTGTCATTGTTGAAAACAGCCCGGGTGATCACCCACAGAAGAGCATCAATTTTGATACGCTTCCTCAACCCGCCTTTAATAAACAATTCGATCTGCTGATAGAAACCCTGAATGAAAATTCTGACCAGGGTATCACAAATTATCTCTTTTGTGACAATGAGAATCAGGCCAAAAGGTTTCATGACATTTTTGACGATCTTGAGAAAAGTGTCACCTATGAAACGATCACTACGCCTTTATATCAAGGTTTTACAGACCGGGACTTAAAAATTGCCTGCTACACAGATCATCAGATCTTTGAACGCTATCATAAATTTAGGCTAAAGAGTGGCTTCACCAAAAAGCAATCTATTCAATTAAAGGAACTTACCAATCTTGAAATTGGTGACTATGTGACACATATTGACCATGGTATAGGTCGTTTTGGAGGCTTACATAAAATTGATGTAGAAGGTAAAAAACAGGAAGCCATTAAACTCGTTTATGGCGAAAGAGATGTGCTGTATATTAGTATTCATGCCCTACATAAAATCACCAAATATAACGGCAAAGAGGGCAAGGCCCCAAAAGTTCATAAACTTGGTTCCAATGTATGGAAAAACTTAAAACAAAAGACCAAAGCCAGGGTTAAGCATATTGCTTATAATCTGATAGAATTATACGCCAAAAGAAGGTTACAAAAAGGCTATGCTTACAACCATGACAGCTATCTGCAACACGAGCTGGAAGCGAGTTTTATCTATGAAGATACGCCGGATCAGCTAAGTGCTACAGAAGCAGTTAAAGCAGATATGGAAAAAGACCAGCCAATGGACAGGCTGATCTGCGGAGATGTTGGGTTCGGGAAAACTGAAGTCGCGATCAGGGCGGCGTTTAAGGCGGTAGACAATGGCAAGCAGGTAGCCATTCTTGTTCCAACTACCATCCTTGCATTCCAACATGCGAAGACTTTTCGGGAAAGATTGAAAGATTTCCCACTTAGAGTAGACTATTTAAATAGGTTTAGAACGGCCAAGCAAAGAAAAGATGTGCTGGAAGGTCTTGACAATGGCGCTGTAGATATTGTTATTGGCACACATCAATTGGTCAGTAAAAGTGTTAAATTCAAAGATCTTGGATTACTTATTATAGATGAGGAACAAAAATTTGGCGTAGCGGTAAAAGATAAGCTCAAGACCATAAAAGAAAATATTGACACCTTGACCCTTACGGCAACGCCAATTCCCCGAACACTTCAATTTTCATTGATGGCAGCTCGGGATCTTTCTGTAATTAAAACACCTCCACCTAACAGACATCCTATTGAAACCCATATCATCCGTTTTGGTGAAGACACGATCAGGGATGCCATTCGTTATGAAATCCTTCGGGGAGGACAAGTTTTCTTTATACATAACAGAATTGAAAATATCAAAGAGGTCGCAGGTCTTATTCAAAGATTGGTTCCTGATGCCAAAGTTGGCATAGGTCATGGCCAGATGGAAGGCAAGCAGTTGGAGCAACTTATGCTGCAATTTATAAATGGTGAATTTGATGTTCTTGTAAGTACCACTATCGTTGAAAGCGGACTGGACGTTCCCAATGCCAACACTATTTTTATCAATAACGCCAATAATTTTGGATTGAGTGACCTTCATCAAATGAGAGGTCGTGTGGGAAGGTCTAACAAAAAGGCTTTTTGTTACTTGATCACTCCCCCATACCATATGATGACCGATGATGCCCGAAAACGTATTCAGGCCCTGGAAATACATTCAGAATTGGGCAGTGGTTTTTATATCGCCATGAAGGATCTTGAAATAAGGGGGGCAGGTGATCTTTTGGGTGGTGAACAAAGTGGTTTTATCAACGATATCGGATTTGAAACTTATCAAAAGATCCTCAATGAAGCAATTCAGGAACTAAAGGAAAATGAATTCAAGGAACTCTATCATCAGGATGAGGATCAGATCAAGGAATATGTAAAGGAAGTACAAATCGATACAGATTTTGAAATTCTTTTCCCGGATGACTATATCAGCAGTATTGCTGAAAGATTAAGTCTTTATAAAGAACTCAGTGAACTTGAATCTGAAGAGGAGATCAAGGCCTTTGAAATGAAATTGATCGACCGTTTCGGAGAACTTCCTATTGAGGCAGTTGACCTATTGAATTCTGTGCGATTAAAATGGGTGGCTCGAACGCTTGGTCTTGAAAGAGTTATTTTAAAGCAGAAGAGGATGGTGGGCTATTTTCTTGCCGACCAGCAAAGTGATTTTTTCCAAAGCCCGTTTTTCACAAGAATACTTACTTATGTACAGCAAAATGGAAAGACCTCTGTCATGAAGGAGAAACAAACCAAGAAAGGCTTAAGACTCTTAATAACTTTCATTCGAATTGACAGTATTGAAAAGGCTTTACAGACACTTCATGACATTTAGTTAATTTCCTGTTAATAAGTCGACTCATATTTTAGACTTTCACTCTTTGTTCATTACTAATTTTTCGTACTTTTTTAAAAAAATTAATCGTAGCGATAAGAAATGCTACCTATGAAAATTTAACCCCATCAACTAAAATTGGTGTGGTCTCGCCTAAAAAAGATTATATGAAAAAAAGCACTACAAAGAAAATTTACGTTCTGGACACTTCTGTTTTACTATTTGATCATAATTCAATCACCAATTTTGAAGAGAATGATGTGGCCATTCCCATTACGGTTCTCGAGGAACTGGATCAGTTTAAAATCGGTAATGAAACTAAAAATTTTGAGGCTCGTGAAGTAATTCGATTTTTAGATAAACTTTCGGGAAATAATGGACTCAACAAGTGGATATCACTTGCAAAAGAGAAAGGTAGGATCAAAGTGATTATGGACGAGCTTACCTTGGATAATACAGATGCAGAAGAAATTTATGGTAGCCCTAAAAATGATCACAAGATCATAAATGCGGCCATTTCCCTTCAGAATCAGGAAAAGAAACACGCGATCATTTTGGTGACCAAGGATATCAATTTAAGGCTTAAGGCAAAGGCAATTGGCATGCTTTCAGAAGATTATGAAACAGGAAAAGTAAAAAACATTAAGAAATTTTCAGAAGGCCTTCCGGTAATAGATAACATAGATGCTGATATCATCCAATCCATTTATCAAAAAAATAGGGTAAAGGAAAAAGGGATCTTAGGTAAAGAGAAAATCACCAATGGTTACTATATTCTTAACAACTGTACAAATTCTGTTCTTGCCAGATATAACGGTGTGTCAGATGTGATTGAAAAGGTTGATAAAAAATATGTCTTTGGCATAAAGCCCCGTAACGCGGAACAAACCTTTGGGTTAAATGCTTTGCTCAATGAAGACATCAAACTTGTGGCTTTAGAGGGAGTAGCTGGTACAGGAAAAACCTTACTTGCTCTTGCTTCTGCTCTAGAACAAAAGAATAAATATGATCAGATTATCCTTGCCAGACCAATCGTTCCTTTGAGTAACAGGGAAATTGGCTTTCTTCCAGGTGATGCCGAGGATAAGATCTCACCTTATATGCAACCTCTTTGGGACAACCTTACTTTTATCAAAAATCAGTTTAAGGCCAATGAAAAAAAGAGTCGTGTCCTGGAACAATTACAGGAGTCTGGACTCCTTACGATTACGGCTTTGGCTTTTATCAGAGGGCGCAGTTTAACGAATGCCATTTTTATCATTGACGAGGCCCAAAACCTAACACCACATGAGGTCAAAACAATTATAACAAGAGCAGGTGAAGGCACGAAAGTGATCTTTACAGGAGACATCAATCAAATAGATACACCCTATATGGATGAGCACAGTAACGGGCTCACTTATTTGATCGACAGGCTAAAAGGAAATGCACTCTTTGCCCACATCAAACTGGAAAAAGGTGAGCGATCCGAACTAGCCAATTTAGCAAATGAAATGCTTTAACAATTTTCCTGACTCAGGGTTTCACTCAGCGTTTCACTTCAAGTGAAGCCCTGAGTTAAATCCTGAGTCTTTTTAAAATCTCATTTTTTTTGTTACAAAATTAAAAACCATTCGTCGTAAGGGAAACCCTTACTCATGAAAAAAATTATCTTGTTATTCACGATAGTATTTGCTACGTCCTGTGCTACAAATACATCTTTTAATACTTTTTATAAAAATCACGAGGAAGATTCCGAATTTTCCTTTGGTTTGAGCAGTTCACTGATTGCAAATTTTCTGCCCGATGAGGATTTTGAAGATATCAAGCCTTTACTAAAAAAAGCAAAGCATATCCGTATCCTAATATTTTCTGAGAATGCAGAAGATAAAACTCAAAAATTTAACAAATTCATCAATCGCTCAAAATTTGAAAAGGTTGTAAAGGTAAAAAGTGACAATGATAACATCGCCTTTTTCACCCTTGAAAAAAAGGACAAAATCAAAGAAATCGTATTGGAGATCTCCACCGGAGATGAACTTGTGTTATTAGGATTAAAGACCAATCTGACTCAGGAAGATTTGAACAAGATCATTGAGTCTAACAATTAACATTTTAAGTTACTTTGACTTTTCTGACCATCCTGGAAAGTAGGACGGGAAAGAACCTTTTTACATAAACAGCGAGTACTTCTAAAAAACCCCCTATAACGACTTCCTGTTTTTCTTTGTAAATGGACTTGATGGCTTTTTTTGCAAAAAAATCAGGGTCCAAACCATTTGCAGTGGCTTTATCTTTGGTTCCTTGTTGTTCCCCTTGACCTGTAAGCGCATTAATCGAAACATTCGTGTTCACAAATCCGGGACAAATGAGACTTACCTTTATATGATCTTCATACAATTCGGCCCTTAAACTGTCAAAAAAGCCATGTAAAGCATGTTTGGAAGCCGAATAAGAAGAGCGCAGCGGCGTTCCTATTTTTCCTACAACACTTGTGATCACAACAAAATGGCCCTGCTTTTTTTCTTTAAAATAGGGTATGAGTTCTTTGGTTAAGGCAATGGTTCCAAAATAGTTGACATCAAAAATCTTTCGATCAACTTCTAAACTAGTGTCGGCCGCCAATGATCTTTGACTGATTCCAGCATTATTGATGAGCACATCAATATGGCCATAAAAACTAACTGCCTCTTTCACTATTTTCTTAAACTCCGAAGGCTTTGCCAAATCCAGTTTAAGGATTTGTATATTTTCCGGTGATCCACAAGACGATCTCACTTTATGGAGTTCATCGGTGTTTCTTGAGGAGATTATCAATATAGCCCCCAGCCTGGCATATTGAACTGCCATAGCTGCACCAATACCTGATGAGGCTCCTGTAATCCAAACGATCTTATCCTTTAGGTCCATAAAAAAGGCTTTTTCAAATATACTCATTTGAAGATTTCAGGGCTCCTCATATCCAACTCTTTTCATATCATTCACTTTTTAAGATTAATTGTACATTTGCCAAAAATTCTATATGAGGAAGAGCCTTTTCATTTTCGCTGTTATAACTTGTTCTTTTTTACAAGCCCAATTTACGATTCAGGGGACCATTGATCCTGATCATGATTATTCATGGATCCTTCTCTATCAAATGCAAAATGGTGATCAAACTTATGTCGCCAATGCAGATGTGGTTGATGGTCAGTTTACATTTGAGATTGATGAAAATCAACCTGCTGGTATTTACAGGGCCTATTATCAAATAGAGAATAGTTTATATGTAGAATTTATTTATAACAAAGAAGATGTGGACTTCTCGTTTGATCCCAATCACCCTGTGGAATCAATTTCATTTTCACAATCGGAAGAAAACATTGTTTATCATGACTATTATGACGCAATTAAGCTAAAACAACATCAAATAGATTCCATACAGGTCTTGTATTTTAAGGCTACTGATAAAGAGGAAGAAGCTGGACTTACAAAAGACTACAAAAAATTTCTTGCTGAGTTAAAAGAGGAACAGGATACTTATGAAAAAAACTCTTCATCCTTAATGGCCAACCATTTTATAAGAGCGAGTGCTCAGTATAATGCAGATAGTCCTCATAAAGATCCCAAAGATTACCTCGATGCCATAAAAGCTCATTTCTTTGATGCCATGAGCCTTTCTGACAGTGTGCTCAGTCATTCCACTTTTATCAATGACCGACTCAACGATTATGTTTTTTATTTAAACCAGGGTGATGATCATCTTTCACAGAACGCACTTCAAAAGAGCGCCATAGAAAAAGCTGTGAAATGGATAGGCACTTCAACAGAAGTCTTAAGTAATTTTGAAGAGGAATTATTGGATACCTATCTTCTACAAGAGAATGTTGAAATGATCAACTTTGTCATTGATAATTTTTACAAGAACTTACCTGCATCATATCAAGATGAAGAATTGTTAAGAAGACTTACATCCTCTTTAAAAACAGCTATAGGAGTGACCGCGCCTGATTTTAGTTGGAAAGAGAACGGAACAGATCTTAGCCTTCATTCCTTAACTGGAACAGATTATTATATCGTGTTGTTCTTTAGCTCCAATTGCCCTCACTGCCAGATGGAAATTCCGGAATTTTATACTTTTATCAGTGGAATAGAAAACATCAAAGTAGTTGCAGTTGGATTGGAAGATGAGCAGGAAAGCTGGGAGGCGATGACAAATGAATATGCTGAATTTATCAATATCCTGGACCTTGACAAATGGTCCAGTCAAAAAGTTAAAGATTACGGAATTACGGCTATACCCACCTATCTTGTGCTTGACGCGGATAAAAAGATCCTTGCAAAACCAGAAGATTTTGATGAGCTGAAATCTATGTTTGAAACCAAACAATAGCATCAATAAATGATCGGTGGTGCAAAATCGTTTGGCTATTAAAAATGGTAAAAGGCATCTTCCAGATGAATGATGGAAGTCTCGAAATGGTTTTTCACAATTCCAATCACATCAAAACGAACCTCTACATCCAGATCTTGATTTACTACATAATGATCAACAGCCTTGGTAAGTAGTTTTATCTTTTGCTCCTTTATGAATTCCTGAGGGTCTCCAAAAAAACGTGTAGATCTGGTTTTGACCTCAACAATAGACAGCAGGGATCCTTTTTGCGCTATAATATCAACCTCCGCTTTTTGGAAACGCCAATTCCTTTCCCTAATTATGAATCCTTTTTTAATCAAAAGGTCAATGGCCATTTGTTCCCCAATAAGCCCAAGTTCATTATGAGCTGCCATTTATTTATCTGAATCTGATTTTTGATTTATTTTTGCTCACATTGATATCTACATAACTTCCTAATAACAGTGATCTGTTATCGTTTATATGGCCGGCAGGAAAGTTAAATATAATAGGAAAATCGGTTCCTTCGGCTGCTTCCAGCACGATCTCTTCCAAAGTTTTACCAAATGGATTGCCCTCGTTGGATTTTAGCTTAAAATTACCAACAATGATTCCTTTACAGTCGGTAAAATAACCAGCTCTTTTTAGACTGATCATCATTCGATCAATATGGTATAAGGCCTCTCCAACATCTTCAATAAACAAAACTTTTCCGTGCATGTTCAAATTAGTGTCAGAAGCAAGCATACTGTAAACAATTGATAGATTTCCTCCCACTAATTGTCCCGAGCTTTCACCTAGTCTATTGAATGCTGATGAGTCAAATTTATACTGCAGTTTTTTTCCAAAAATGGTTTTATAGAGGGTTTGAATAGATTCCTTTTGAAGCGGATCTTCAAGGTCAAGGGTCAAAGGCATTTGTCCGTGAACAGACTGGTAGCCCAATTCATGTAACTTATTGTGCAACACTGTAATATCAGAATAACCAATGATCCATTTTGGCTGTTCCATAAATCCAGAAAAATCAAGATCATCGACAATCCGAATTGATCCATAGCCTCCTCTCGCCGCCCAAATGGCCTTAATACCGGGATCATCTAGGGCATTTTGAAGGTCCTCCAGACGTTCCTCATCAGTTCCTGCAAAACTATTGTCTCGAGAAAGCAAGTGATTGCCAAAAAAAACCACAAGACCCCAGTGATTGGCGAGTTCTATTCCTGCATCCAAACCTTTTTTGTCATTTATCTTTCCAGCTGGAGCCAAAATCATGATCGTATCACCTTTTTTCAAATAAGGTGGCCTTACCAGGTCTCTTGTAATTACTCTCTCAACATCGTTTTGAGCCCTTAATCCGTTACAATAAACAAAAAGAAAGAACAAAGTGAACAGTAGTGGTAATTTATTCAAAGACATCATATATAATTTTTGATAAAAATAGAATTTAATATTTATTTTCCGGCCACTCATTTATAAGTATCTCATTAGGCATTGATAAATGAAAATAAAGAATGACATGTTTGCCCTTTTTCTTACTTTTGTGGTCTTAAATTTTATACATGCAAGATCCTAAAAGATATACGATTACTGCGGCTTTGCCATATACCAACGGACCTGTTCATATTGGACATTTGGCTGGGGTTTATGTTCCGGCTGATATATATGCCAGATATCTCCGCCTTAATGACAAGGAAGTTGCATTTGTTTGCGGCTCGGATGAACATGGTGTTCCCATCACACTAAAAGCGAAGGCAGAAGGAATTACGCCACAAGCTGTGGTAGATAAATACCATAAGATCATCAAATCTTCTTTTAAGGAATTCGGTATTACATTTGATAATTATTCGAGAACTTCTGCCCCTATTCATCACGAGACAGCCTCTGAGTTTTTTAAGGATCTCTATGAACATGGTAAATTTATTGAAGAGACTTCCGCCCAATTGTATGATGAAGATGCCAAACAATTTCTGGCTGACAGATTTATAGTCGGGACCTGTCCTAAATGTGGATTTGAAGAAAGCTATGGTGACCAATGTGAAAATTGCGGAACAAGTCACAACGCGCAAGACTTGATCAATCCAAAGTCTGTGATTACCGGTAATGTACCTTCCCTAAAGGAAACAAAACATTGGTATCTTCCTTTGAATGACTATGAAAAATGGTTGAGTGAATGGATTTTAACAGGACATAAAAATGATTGGAAAGCCAATGTGCTGGGTCAGGTAAAATCCTGGGTAGATGATGGCCTTAAACCAAGAGCCGTGACGAGAGACCTTGATTGGGGGATCCCTGTTCCTGTTAAAGGAGCTGAGGGCAAAGTTTTATATGTTTGGTTCGATGCACCTATCGGATATATTTCTTCCACTAAGGAATGGGCCGAAAGAACCGGAAAGGACTGGGAACCATTTTGGAAGGATCAAGATACGAGTTTGATCCATTTTATTGGAAAAGACAATATCGTTTTTCATTGTATTATTTTTCCGGCAATGTTAAAGGCACAAGGCAGTTATATTCTCCCCGAGAATGTTCCGGCCAATGAATTTTTAAACCTTGAAGGTAATAAGATCTCGACCTCCAAAAACTGGGCAGTATGGCTGCATGAGTATCTTGAAGATTTTCCGGAGAAACAGGACGTCCTGAGATATGTGCTTACTGCAAATGCCCCTGAAACCAAAGACAACGACTTTACCTGGAAAGATTTCCAGGCAAGAAACAATAATGAGTTGGTTGCCATTTATGGGAATTTTATCAATCGTGTGGTTGTCCTGACCCATAAATATTATGAGGGAGTCATTCCTGAAGCCAATGATTTTACTGATATAGACTTACAAACCTTAGAATTGATGTCTCAATATCCTGAGATCATTTCAAAGTCGATCAAGAGGTATCGATTCAGAGAGGCCTTGTCTGAACTGATGAATTTGGCCAGACTTGGAAATAAATATCTTGCAGATGAAGAACCCTGGAAGCAAATAAAGACAGATCCTGAGCGGGTAAAAACCATCATGTTTGTTGCCCTTCAGATCGCTGCTGCTCTTGCAGTTCTTTGTGAGCCATTCTTACCCTTTACCAGTACCAAACTAAAGGGAATACTTAATATGGATGAATTAGATCTCTTGAAATGGAATGATGTCAGTACAGAAAAAATTCTGCTTCCATCTCAACATCAGATCAAAAAGGCCGAGTTACTTTTTGCAAAAATTGAAGATGCTGAGATTCAGTTACAGATCGACAAATTAGAAGCTTCTAAAGCAAGTAAGGAAGAAGAAAAAATTGAACCCCAAAAAGAAACGATCAATTTTGAAGATTTTACAAAACTGGATATTCGAATAGGAACCATTCTTGAAGCCGAAAAAATTCCTAAGACCAAAAAACTTTTAAAACTGACAGTTGACGTTGGCATTGACATCAGAACCATCGTTAGCGGAATTGCCGAAAGTTTTGACCCTAAAGACATCATTGGTCAAAAAGTTGCTGTTCTGGTAAATCTGGCTCCTCGTAAACTAAGAGGTGTTGAAAGTCAAGGAATGATCCTGATGAGCGATACCGCAGAGGGGAAACTAAGCTTTATAGAACCTGACGGAGATACTGTAGCCAATGGGGAGAAAGTAAGTTAAATTTCACCTAAATACCATGTAAACATGAAACGAGGAATTTGTTTCATGTTTTTTTATGCCCTAAATTGAATTTTTAAAATAATATACCCTTGTCAACCTTTTTAATAATTTTTGCGTCTTTATATATGTAAGGCCTTTTAGAAGCATGTTCAAAGTCATTAAAATAAATAACGATTCCCAATTAATTAAACAGTCGCTTCAAAACAACAGGCAGGCTCAGAAACTGTTGTATGAGAAATTTTCGCCTAAGATGTTGAGTTTATGTGCCTATTATATTAAAGACTTACAACAATCTGAAGAAGTCATGTTGAATGGGTTTTTAAAAGTCTTTACAAAATTGAAACAGTATTCGAATAAGGGAAGTTTTGAAGGCTGGATAAGGAAGATCATGGTGTATGAGTGTATTTCGTATTTACGCAAAAAGAATAAGCTCATTTTCACTGATCAGATTGAAATATTTGAAAAAATCGTTGAAAATGAAGTTGAATTGACCATTGCGGTAGAAGACCTTCACAACTATATCAATGCATTACCAGAAGGTTGTAAAATTGTTTTCAATATGTATGTCATTGAAGGATATAAACATGCCGAAATAGCTGAGATCTTAAATGTTAGCATTGGAACGACCAAGACGCAACTTTACAGAGCACGGAAGGCTTTACAAGACATGATTTCCTCAAACAAGAAAAAAATATTATGAAACCACATAAGTACAGAGAAGAACTCCAAAACAGGACCATCAGTCCATCTTCAGGTTCTTGGGAAAAATTAGATAGAAAATTATCCTCCCATGAAAAAAATAGCAAGAGTAGCAATTGGCTGTTATTGAAAGTGGCCTCTGTCATATTGGTTTTTATTTCGGTTGGCTTTTATTTCTTGAAACAAGAAAAAGAAATAATTAATACTCCAACAATTGCTGCTCCTGTCTCAAAAGAAAAAATCAATGAAATTCCAGCAGCTGACAATGTCATTGAAACTGAAATTGCCGCTACACCAAACAATGCAACAATTAAAAAGAACAAAGGGATTGGGACAAATAGGAATCAAGCACAGGTAAAAGAAGTTGCTTTTACACCACCTTTAGAGGAAAGAAAAATTTCCGTTGACAAGAATACTGAAGTCGTATTGATCGATACTCGCATAAAGGAAACCCAGGGCACTGAAATAGTTCATACTGAAGAACAATTCATCGATGATGAAATTGAGCAATTGTTGTACAAGTCAAAAATAAAACTCATCGTAGATGGTCAAATTTCATCAAAAAAGTTAGTGAATGCCAACGCTCTTTTGAACTCAGTTGAAGAGGATCTGGATAAAGATCTAAAACAAATATTGCTTGAGAAGATTGTCAACACTATTAAAAAAGAAAAAGAAGTTGTTTCATCAAAAGAAAACTGATTAAAGATTAGATCCCATTATGAAAAAAATACTCCTTATTGCATTTATGATTAGCCAAGTAGTTTGGTGTCCGCAATTTTATGCCCAGGAAAATAAAAATAGTACTGAAAAAGAAGCTTCTTTACAGCAAAAGAAAGATCAAATTATTACAGAAGAAAAAGAAGCGCTTAAAAAAGAAGTTCTTGCTATAAATAAACGATTTAACGATGGGGAAATAACGTCTGAAGAATCGGCTAGATTAAAGGATAAAGCAGCAGAAGTACATGCCCTGAATATTGAAAACAAAATAGCCATCCTGGAGAATTCGATTGCTTTGTCAGAGCGGGGAGGAATATATAAGGATACGGTGGATATTTATAATGAGGAGGGCAAAGATATTTCTCGAATTGAGGTACAGTTTTTTGATGATGAAGGTTCATTAATTGAGATATCCTCCGGACAACAAAAAAAATACGATAAAAGAACTCGTTCGAATTTGCTGGTGGCATTTGGATTTAACAATGCCATTATTGAAGGACAGTCAATTGACAAGTCTCCCTATAAAATGGGGAAAAGCAAATTTTTCGAAATGGGTTGGACATGGTCCACACGGGTACTACAAAATTCTAATGCCATTCGATTCAGGTATGGGTTTGCATTCCAGTTTAATGGATTGAATCCTACCGATAATATGTACTTTGTGCAAGATGGGGACTTAACTTATTTAGAAGAATTTCCCGGAAGTTTGACCAAATCAAAACTGAGAATGGACAATTTGGTAGTACCGGTTCATTTTGAATTTGGCCCTTCCAAAAAAATCGATAAGGGAAATTATTATCGGTTTTCTACAAGAAAAAAGTTTAAATATGGCATTGGCGGTTATTTTGGGTTTAATTTACGGACACGTCAAAAACTAAAATATTCATTAGACGGGTCCAAACAAAAAGACAAGATCACGCAAAGTTATAACACCAGTAATTTGATATACGGTGTAAGCAGTTATATTGGTGTTGATAGTTTTAGCTTCTATGTAAAATACGATTTGAACAGAATTTTCAACGAACCCAATCGCCAAGAAAATAATATTGCTCTAGGCTTGCGATTCGATCTGTAAGAAATCAAAGAAAAAGACCCAATGTTTAATTTTACATTGGGTTTTTATATTTCAGGAGCCGTTTATCTCCTTGAAATAATACCTTTGTGTTTTTCAAATCTGATCCATGCAATTAGTAAGTTTTATAAGTACCAAAACCAACCTTCCGATAAAAGGAATAGAAAACACGATTGAACTTTTTAATGAAGACTGCACTGTTCCTTTTATATCAAGGTACAGAAAGGAACGGACCGGAAATCTTGATGAAGTAGAGATCGGTAAAATTCTGGAATTCAAAAAGATCTTTGAGGAGCTTGGGAAAAGAAAGCTTAGTATTTTAAAATCACTGGAAGAACAAGAGGTTTTAACCGATGAGCTAAAATCTCAAATCAATTCAGCAACCGATTTAACCACTTTGGAAGACCTGTATCTTCCTTTTAAGAAAAAAAGAAAGACAAAAGCAGAAAAAGCCCGCTTGCTTGGATTGGAGCCTTTGGCAAAAATCATCATGAGCCAAAAGCCGGATCAACTTGACCAGATTGTTAAGAGATATACGACAAATGAAATCAGCAGCTCGGAAGCTCTTGAAGGTGCCAGGCATATCATCGCAGAATGGATCAATGAAAGAAGCAGTGTAAGAAACCGAATCAGATGGCATTTAGATAAATTTGCCAGGATCCAAACAAAGGTAGTCAAGGCAAAAGCTGAAAGTGAAAAGGCCTTAAAATTCAAAGACTATTTTAATTGGGAAGAAGCGCTCAGGTCTTGTCCTTCTCATCGATTGCTCGCTATCCTAAGAGCAGAGAGAGAAGGTTTTATAAGACTATCCATTGATCTTGATAAAAACAAAATAATTGATGAAATCAAGGAAAAAATCATCAGAGGACGTCATGATTGTGCCACTCAAATTTCTTTGGCCATAGAAGATTCGTTTAAGAGACTACTTTTTCCTTCTCTTTCAAATGAAATTCTCCATGCGGCAAAAGAAAAAGCAGATGAGAATGCCATTGCTGTTTTTTCCAAAAATTTAAGGCAACTCTTGTTGGGGGCACCTTTAGGTGAAAAAAGAATTCTGGCCATCGACCCTGGGTTTCGATCAGGGTGCAAGGTTGTTTGTTTAAGTGCGCAGGGAGGCTTGGAGTACAATGAAAATATTTATCCTCATGCGCCGAACAATGACAGCAAAGGTGCCATCAAAAAACTA
>CBDULU010000005.1:0-20816 GCA_965368155.1 uncultured Flavobacteriaceae bacterium | reverse complement strand
ACCCAGGTATTTTAGCAAACGTTGGTTCATATTCATAAAAGCCAGTCCGTCAATTGATTCAACCATCTCTATCAATCTGAAATGATAACTGTCAATAATAAAGTGTCTCCAGGTTTTGAACTTTGCTAACCAATCATCAATATGTTCAACCGGCAAAAATATGGCCTCGGTATCGTTTTCAACCACTGCCTTAAAAATACTTTCTTTCCTATTGATACAATTGATGAATGAAATGGCACAGGTGTCTCCTTTTTCAAGAAAATAAAGCACAAGTTCATCTCCTTCTTTTTCTCTGCGGATGATTTTAACAGCTCCGCTTAGAATGAGGGGAATATGGGTCATATTTTCACCTATATCAACAAGGACTTCTCCTTGCTTAAATTTTTCTACAAACCCAACTTTTACGATTTCTTCTATTAATTCTTTTTCAAAAATGGATCCGTAATATTCTCCAATTTTTTGGCGTAAGATAACTTCTTGTGTATTCATTTTTTGTTTGATTAAAAATCAATATTGTCACAAAATTAAGAGAAAATATAATGAGTAAATAGGATATTTATCATGCCTTGCAATTTGTTACTAAAAAAACTCCTTGGCATTGCCAAGGAGTTTTCCACCAAAATCGATTCCGGCTACATTCAAGCAAAACAAATAAATAATTAGAAAACTACTTGAATTTGTGCCAAGAATTTATCATTATCTTCGTTGATAACTGTTTCAATATTAGCCTGATAGTTTACTTGTAAACGAACAGATTTGTTGAAAAAATAGTTTAGACCAATAGTCATTCTTTCGCTATAACGATAAGGAACATCTTTTAAATCAAGGTCCTGATCGAAGAATTCATACTTAAAAACAGGTTGCAGGTTCCATTTGGTATCATACCAGATCATACCGTAGGCTCCATCTCTTTTTTCACCTAAAGCCAATGGTTCAGATCCGCATCCCGTGTCTGCGCCTGGATCAAAAGCTCCTTCGTCATGAATATACTCTCCTTGGATATGAAGGTTATTGAAGTCAAAAAGAATTTCTCCTCCGTAAGTGACTCTATCGTCATCATTATTGTTCAGTTTTGGGAAACCATATCTGTAACTACCTCCAATAGTCATAAAATCAAACAATTTATAGGTAACGCGTCCAACAATATCTTTTTTGTTGTTGTTATCTACTTTGTTCAATCCACTACCATTCATGATCGCGAAGGCATAATTCAATCTGGTGTTCACATTTCCACCCCATATTGAGATTCCATAATCTCGTTGAGGAACGACCAGTTGATCGGATACAATTGCACGGTCAATGGTGATCAATGCATTACATGCGGTTTGAACTTCCAGACCAAAAGGTTGTTTATAAGAACCTACGGAAAGCCGGGCCCAGTTATATTTATCCCAGGTCACAAAGGCATCCATAAGATAGGCACTGCCAACACCTCCGATAAACGGACTGGTCTCTAACATAAAGTAGTAGCTCCAATCTTCAAAGAGCCGGCCTCTTACTCCGATTCTGGCCCTTCTGAATTTGAAAGTGCTTTCCGCAGGATCAGAAAGAGTGTAATTATACTCTGGTTGAATAAAACCAAATATTTTTATTTTTGCAGGAGCAATGCTGTCATTGGGATCCTCTGCGTCACAACCTTGTGCTTGCACTTGGCTCATGAGCATACTAATCATCAGTACGATGAATATTGAAATAATTTTTTTCATGTGATCTTATTTGAAGATTAATTTTTGATCAATGGTAAGTTCTTTGGAACCGAAGAACCAACACCCCATTGATTGCTGCTCCATGCCGGGTTTGAATGATAAATACCATTCATACCGAAAGTCATGCTATAGGCATCATATCCGAGAACCTGAAGCCATGCAGTAACGACTGCTGAAGTTTGTCCGGTATAACAATAGGTGATCACCTTGGCATTTTTATCAGAGTCAAGACCTTTATAGCCATTGCCTTCAAGCATTAATTCTTCTTTAAGTCGGAAAGCATCTTTGAGATGTCCGAAATTGCCATAATCAGTCTCTCCGAAATAATTATTAATGAAGTAATTTTCAGGATTGTTCAGCACATCGGTTCCTTTTGCAGTTTTAAAACCTCCTTCTATGACAGCCTCTATTCTTTGTCTTAGAATGTCAGCACCATCTGTTGAATAGATATCTATAAGGGGATCGTCAAAAGTTTGGTTCGCAGGGGCATTATTTGCTGCCCAATTGCCATGACCCTTGGCTTCGTCTCCTGTGTTTGAATTCCAGGAACCGGCTGTTTCAGGATTCCATCCAGACATACCCCATTTCAGTGCCTGAGCATTGCTATGACCTGCAAGACGCAAAAGTGATGTCGCGTAACAGGCAGTTTGTCCAGTGTAGCAAACAACAAGAATTTGTTTACTTGCAGCATCTGCTTCCGTAAGGATGTCAGCAAAAGCAACATTCTTTGCACCTTGAATATGACCAGAATTGAAGGCTTCAAGGGTTCTTATGTCCAGAATACTATACTTGTTCAAAAATGCATCAAGATCAGCTTCTGCGGGAGCACCGGCGACAAATTTAACCTCCCCACCGGGGCCGCTTAAAATATTGTTTAAATCCAGCTCATTTCCCTTCATATAGGTTGTCATGACGTCAAATGCAGGCTGTAATATTGGGTTTTCCGGATTGATATCATCACCTCTGTCGCATGAACTGAGCAGTAACACAGGTACACATAATAATGCTAGGACGAATAAATTTAATTTTTTCATAATCATTTGTTTATTGGATAATATTTTGAGTTGTCATTATTCTATAACTGGAAACATATTGACCTCTTTTTTTGAAAAGGCTTCCCAATTATTTTCTTTTAAAGTTTTGTGCATAAAGCTATTGCCACCATAAGCAAGATTCCCGGCATCATAACCAAGGATGTTGAGGTAAGCCACCACATAGGCTGTTTCCTGACCGGTTGGTCCATAAACCAATACTCTCTTGTCTGTAGGAATTGTAAGTAAATCGGTTGCAGAACTGAGTGAACCATTTGGGTCGTATTGTACCGCTTGTGGAATATGACCTAAGGCATATCTGTCAGCACCGTTATAATCTATAATGTAGTAGTCACTGGGTTGTTCAAATACAGCAGATGCCTTTACAATAGATTCTTTATAAGGAGTAGCAAATGCTTTTTCCAATCGGGCTGTTAAAATAGCTTCGCCTTCAGCTTTACCTGTACTAATGGCTGGAGCTGCTCCCTTGGCAGCCTTTTCATTTGAAGAAGTTTCTAATTTTGCGTTAAAATCATCAGATGTATTCTTGAGCCATGAATTTTCGGCAAAATCAACCCTCCAGGAACTCATTCCCCAGTTCATACTATATACATTGTCATACCCGGCTATTCTGAGCAAACCGGAAAAATAAGCTGCAGACTGCCCTGAATAACAGATCAAAACGATCTTATCATACTCGGAGGGAGTAATACTGTTTTGGAAATGATTAAGAAGATCAGCTGGTTGAACATTCGCGGCATTTTTTACGTGACCGTATTCAAACCAAGTTGCCGTCCTGATATCAATGATATGATATTTAGGATTCTTAGAATTTTTCTTAACCTCATCAGCGGGAACCAAGGCAGGTGCAGCATCGGTATTTATGAAATCCCTATTGGCTTCAAGGAAACTCAATAGGGTTTCAAATTCATTCGGGGGATTCAGGTTGTTAGAACTTGTACTTGGCTCTTTGAAACTACTGATTAGTAACGTAGCTGGTAAGAGCATAATTACGAGAATGATTGATAGTTTTCTCATGATGTAAAAATTTAAAATTCAATTGTTTATCTGTTTATACTTGGACTAAAAATAATTTTGAACAGGGCAATTTTTCATGATATTTCTCATGTAATCTTAATACATAATCAATATACTGAGTATCATAAGTTACATAAGAGCGCAACAAATATTACATTTTTAAAGTGTGTTGAAATTAATATAAGCATCAGTAAATCAAGTAGATATAATAATATTTATATAAAATAAAATATTTAACTCATTTTTCCTTTTTGCTACTTTTGATATCGCGTCTGGAACGGATTATTTTAAGTATATTTTTTAAAATTTCGACGGCGAATTACGATTTTGTCAGCGCTATTTTTTAACAGAGAGAGTCAATTTTTGACCAATAAAAAGCCCCCGTTTTGGCGGGGGCCTCTAACAAAATAATCAACTAATTTGAAGGACTAATGATTAGAATAATCAACAACCTCCTTCAGGCATTTTCTTTTTCTTTTTAGGCTTGGTAACCACTTTTTTCTTTACTGGTGAAGGTTTTTTGACAGGAGTAACTTTTTTAACAGGTTGTATGCTTGCTTTCTTCATGGTTTGTGCATAATCGAAAAGAGGTTTTTCGACCTCCAGACCTGCTATATGGAACTCTTTGTTTTCATAATAGGATTGTACGCTCAATAGTTTTAATTCTTCGTATCCTAGCTGATACAATAGCAGACAGGAAGAATTTGCTGTTTCTGGGTTTTCGCCATAAAGGATCATTGTTTTTTCAGTAGATACAGCGTCTTTAAAAATGTTTATAGCGATAGGATCAAGCAATTGGCTTTTTGGAATGTTTAAGGCGTTTTCCATATGACCTTTTGAATAATCGAAACTACTTCGGACATCGATAAGTAGGTAGCTGTCTTTGTCCAATTCCTGGAAATCGGTTAAAGACAATATATGGTTATGATTCGCAACAAATTCCAATGTTTTTTCAGAACTGTTCGTGAAGTTGAATTCAGGTTTCTTAAAAGTGAGTACACTGATAATGATGACCAATAAAAAGAGTACTGCTGATATGGAAATTCTTTTGGTTTTTTCTAATTCTTTCATTTCTTACAGGGTATAATATGAGTTTTCTATGATTGGATCAACAACCTCCTTCTGGCATTTTTTTCTTTTTCTTAGGTTTTGTCACGACTTTTTTTGGAGCTGTTTTTTTCTTTACTTCCGGTTCAATTTCGAGCGTATCATTGGCGACTCCAAAATATTTTCCGGCAGCTTTTCTAAAAGCAAATTGCTCGTAGGCTTCTCTCGACATCGTTTCCTTAGGGTACTCTGGCTCAATAATGGTTTCAAACCAGGCATTGAGTCCTCCTTCCAGGACATGTAATCTTTGATATCCCATTCGATTACCAATCAACCAGGCTTCATCTGCCGTAAAATTATCATTGGAGAATAGTACTACGTCATAAATGTCTTGATCGAGATAAGCATTCAATTCTTCCTCAAAAATTTGAGTCAAGGGAATGTTTATTGCATTAGGAAGGCTGAATTTCTCAAACTCTTCTGTTGTTCTGATATCGATAAGAAGCAATGAAGGATCTTGGTTAACCATCCTGTCGGCAAGTATATCTGTGCTGATATACCTTTCTGTGCTGAGCATGTTTTTTACAAAAAACTCCGGACTAATACCTTCATGTTTTTGTTGCTTTGGAATGACCAATAAGCCTCCTGCTAATAAGATCAGGATAAACGCGAGAAACTGATAACGTCTTTTTACCAGGAGTTTTTTTGTTGTATACGTTGCAGACATAAGAAACTATTTTTAGTAAAATACTTTTTTGACACGATTTCTGATGCTATCCGATATATAAAATGCCAGTATAGCTATGATGGTAAAAATAAAGATGATCAGGTAAGGGGAAATACCCAAAGTTTTATCCAGAGTGATGTGTCCCAGATTGTATTCTTCGTAAAGAGGTTGAAGCCAACTAAATGACTCAGAGAAAATAAGGATACCAATGAAAAGGCCAAGTGTAAATACAATTCCATCAATCTTCCCGATGGCTACCGCGCATAAACTGGTGCCTGGACAAAATCCCCCGGCAAGGAAGCCAATGCCCATGATAAAGCCTCCAACCAAAGCGGCCCATAAATATGTTGGTTGAACAAATAGCTGTGTCAGATCTATCCAGTTCAAGTAATCCATATAATGCAAACCGATTAGGGCGACTATAGTGGCAGTAAAGAAAACCTTTAACACGGCAAAATCATAGCCGTAAAACACACCGACAAGTTTGCGTGAGGAAGAAAATCCTGAAGCTTCCATGATATATCCGAAGGCCATCCCGATAAGAATCGCTAAAACAAAATTCCATTCGGCAGGAATCAATTCATTTGGAATAAGAGGTCCCATATTTTGATATTTTATATATTAAATCCAGTTTTTTCTAAAAAAATAAGCCACAAGATACCCGGTTCCAAAAATGGAGAGCATGCTGATAAATCCGGCTGTAGCCATTACCGAGATACCGCTTAAGGCAGCACCGCTGGTACAACCTCTGGCAATCTGAGCTCCAAAACCGAAAAGGAGCCCTCCAATAAGTGCAAAAATCAATCTTCGGTTTACTGAAATTTTAGGGGAATGCTGGGTTTTTAATTTGATACGCCCTGTTATAGCTCCTGAAAGAAAGGCACCCATGATGACGCCCAAAGCTTCAAAAACTAGCCAGTTGTTCATGGGGGATGATTCTCCGTTTAAAAACTTTTTATAATAAGCATTGTTTTCAGTGTGTTCGGGAGATACCTTATTGACTACCGTAACGACACCGCTTTTGACTGCACCACTGGCTCCAAGTCCTCTTCCTGTGATATAAAAAGTAAAAATGATCAATAGGCCAAGAAGGAAACCGCCAAAATAAGGGTTCCAATAAACGTGTCGATTTTGTTGTTTTGTCTTTTCCATCATTTCAATATAGGTATCTGGTTAATTGTCCTGCTTCGATCATCACCATTCTAAAAATGAGACCACCCATTAGGATTAAGATTGCCGGGATTGCCACAGGAACTTTATAGCCAAGAAGTTCAACACCTTCCAGTATGGCAGGAAAAATTAGTCCAAGAATGATCACAAATACAAAGAACATGACGGTGTATTCTCCTCCAATTAAAATATCAAGTGCTTCAAGTTGAACTGCTGAACCTGCATACATTCCCATAATCATATGTACAATAAGGGCAAGTTCTATAAAGATCAGAGCAAGATCTATTTTGCTAAATAATTTTCGTTCATAATGATCTTTAGAAAATAAAATAATACAGGCCGCACCGGTCGAAAGTCCTGACACAAGAAACAAAGGTCCTAAAATGGCATTGTTCCATAGGGGTCTTGCGTTAAAGGCTGAAAGCAGTATACCTGTATATATACCCAGGATCAATGACAGGGGCAACAGGATAATAGCCAGGTTTCTTCGGTTCTTGATAAGATATTGTTCAAGTTGTTTTAACCATTTGATTTTTAGATCCCATTTAGGAAAGAGCTCGGAAAAATAACTAAAGACCCAAAGGAATGATCCGATGGTGATCAGCAGCAACACCCAGGCTCCCCAAGACATGGGTGATTCGATCCTAATAGTGGTATATAATCTCCATACATATAGTTTATGGGTCAAGTCATAAAACAAGGCGATTAGACCAATACTCAGGGCAAATAGCACAATGATCATGGCAGGTTTAATAGCTGTTTGCACTTCTTTTTCACGTTTTAAAATCGTAAAAAGAGAAGCAAAAAATATGATCCCTGCTGCCATCCCGCCAAGAAAAAGGTATAATGAAATTGGAAAATGCCATATTTCCAGAGACGGATCAATTTTAGGAATATTTCTTCCACTGATAAATATTTCTTCTTGCATGATTTTTAGTATCAGATTAAATAATAAACATTTGGTTTTGTTCCTGCCTCAGGGGCGAGCACTTTGAATTTTCTGGACTGAAGAAGGTGCGAAACCTTACTTGTTGGATCGTCAAGATCTCCAAAATACATGCATTTAGTTGGACAGACTGAAACACAGGCAGGAAGTTGTCCTTCTTTTAACCTATGTGCACAGAATGTACATTTATCAACATAACCATCAGGGTGTTGGAACCTTGCATCGTAAGGACAGGATTCTATACAGGCCCCGCATCCAATGCATTCGTCTGCCGTGACGAGAACAATTCCTCCTTCTGCCACATGGCTGGCACCTGTAGGGCAACACCTTACACATGGAGCGTTTTCGCAGTGATTACAGCGCTCAGATTTGAGTTCCAGTTCAACATGCGGGTATGACCCATTGACAGATTCGGTTACCCAATCTCTGCAATATCCTATGGGTACGTTATTTTCAGTTTGGCAAGCGACAACACAATCGCTGCAACCGACGCATTTCAGCGTATCTATGACCATGGCGTATTTCATAGTATTGTCTCTTTAGAAGGGTTATCAAGTAATATTTTTACAAAGTTCCCGCGCATTCCGGTACCTCCCATAAGTGGATCTACATTTATTTTTGTAATCAGTTCCGTATCACTGGCTCCCTTTCCATGCGCTCTTGATAATTTTTTATTGGCATGACCGAAACCATGGTACATGTAGACAGAGTCCCATCGAATCCTTTCGGTTACCCTGACCTTGATGGGGAAGCTTGATTTTACACCATCTTGATTTTGAAGCCAGACTTCTTGATTATTTTTCAAACCTTCAATTCTGGCTACTTTTGGATTGACCCAAAGCATATTTTCATCGGTAAGATCGCTTAGATTTGGATTGTTGATCGTTCTACTGAAGGTATGCATGGGTGATCTTCCGTAATTGAGTCGGTAAAAACCTTGTTGGGGGCTATCATGAGAGGTGTATACCGGAATAGGATCCAATCCATGACTAGCCAATTCTTCAGAATAGAATTCAATTTTTCCACTGGCTGTATCAAATTCATGCGTTTTACCTTTCTGCATATATAAGTCTCCTGATTTTCTTTTAAAATTCTTTACACCGATTTTTTTCATTTCTTCCAATGAACTGCCCATCTCTTTCAACTGCCAGTCGATGACTTCTTCGTAGTCGTTATAATTAAAATAATCGGCTAAGCCCAATCTATTTCCTAACTCTTTGGCCATCCACCAGGCTGGCTTAGAGTTGTATTTTGGAGGAACCGCCGGAGACCTTAAAGCGATGGAGGGCTCTCGGTTGGTTGCAGATCGAATGCCATCGTAGCGTTCTAAATAAGTGCATTCAGGAAGAATAACATCTGCATATCCTGTAATTTCCATCGGCATGGTATCCATAACAACCATAAAGTCAAGTGATTCAATGGCTTCTTCTATGACCTCGCGCTTTGGTACGGAGGTAACTAGATTCGTTCCTGCGACAAACCAAGCTTTGATCGGGTATTTTTGATCAGTACCTGGTATGGAGGCTTTGATAACTTCCATGGTACTTCCCATTTCTGCAAATGGATATTTTTTAACAAGTTCTTTCCAACCCCATTTTGGATGTGGGAAAGGAGGATGCGGGAATTTGGGAACCGCAATTTTTTCTTTAAAGTAAAAACCACCTCTGTTACCCCATGAACCGAGAAGTCCGTTGAGTATGGCTATGGCCCGCTCTCTTTGAGAATCATCGCCATACCAGGTAACGTGACGACCAGGATGAACTATGGTTGAAGGAGCTGCGGCAGCCATGATTCTTGCCGTCTTTCGTATCTCTTCTGGTTTAATGGTTGTGATACCATAGGCCCATTCAGGGCTAAACGGTTTCACATGTTTTTTTAAGGCTTCAAAGCCGGAGCCGTATTTTTCAACATAGTCTTTGTTATAGATATCTTCATAGATCAAAACATGCATCCAGGATAGCAATAAGGCGATATCAGTGGCAGGTTTAATGGCCAGCCAATGTTGAGATTTACTGGCGGCGGTAGAACATCTTGGATCAACCGTAATGATGCTGGCGCCGTTGTCGATAGCATCTGACATTTCCTGAACCTGACTGTTGTGCATATTTTCACCGATGTGTGATCCTATCAATACAAGACATTTGGTATCTCTTATGTCAGTGGGCTCAGGTGATCCCACCCAGGAGCCAAAAGTAAGGCCGAATCCGGTTTCTCTGGGTCCGCGACATTGGGCATAGGCTGGTTCGGCAATGGTGTCCGATCCATATGCTTTGAAGAGGTGCTCCAAATGACTTCCAGGAGAACCATGTTTGATAAGCGCCATTGATTCAGGGCCATATTCGGTTTTGATCTTCTCCATGTTTTTGGCTACCAAGTCAAGGGCTTCTTCCCAACTGGCTTCTCTAAAAGTATCTTTTCCGTCAATTTTGGTTCTGATCAATGGTGTTTTTAGACGATCATTATCAGTGTACATACCAACTCCTCCTGTACCTCTTGGGCAAAGGCGCCCATAGCAATGAGGATCATTTTCATTTCCAATGATTTTTTGAATATTACCCATTTCATCTGAATAAACCCAGGCGGCACATTTCCAAAAACACACCTCGCAATAAGTGGCAGATCTGTGCAGTGTTGAACCTATTTTTTTACCATTTTTTCCATTGGAAGTAATATCTGAAGGTATGGCACTAAGAGCAGTGGTTGTAAATGCAATGCCACTGGCACCGAGCGCTGATATCTTAATAAATGACCTTCTTGAATTATCCATGATCTAAAAATTTTATTTCTTATGTTACTGCGTCATCAGTCTTGCAGCTCATATTTTGTGTAAAATTAGAGGGGAACAGGAGTTGTTTTGATGATAAATGTCATATCCAAATGTGACCCGAGTCACAAAGCGACCTATAAAAACTGTCATTGCTCATGGTTTGGAATCTTGTTGCATCGTAGCTTTGCTAAAAAAAGCAGGTATGGATTCTTCTAAGTCCAAATTTATCAATAGGATGTTGCCAATTTTATTCCTATCGATGCCTTTGTTGGTTTGGCTGGGAATGAAGTATGATTTTTTTGATCAGGAACAAATCAAAGCTTCACCAGATTATGTCACATTGAACGTATCCGAGGAATCCTGTGTACAGTGTCATGGTAACATACAGGGGTTTTCAAAATTCCACGATCCTGCATTGATAGGATGTGTAGCTTGTCATTCGGGCAATGCTGCAGCGGATGATAAATTGATCGCTCATCAAGACATGTTTGTTATTCCTGGAAATTTAAATAATGCTGCCAAGACCTGTGGCACCTGTCATCAGGATGAATTATACAAAATTGAACACTCTTTGATGACGACCAACAGTGGCTTGGTTGCTGTGGACAAATATATCTTTGGAGAAACAGATTCTCCCGATCATCATTTTGATATCCGTAAACTAGGACATAGCCAGGCAGATGACCATCTTAGAGATCTTTGTGCCAATTGTCATCTAGGTGCCGAAAAGACAAGCCTAGGGCCCATTACCCAGCTCAGCAGAGGAGGAGGTTGTAACGCTTGTCATCTCAATTATTCAGAAAAGGCAAAGGCCCAGCTTGATGATTACATGGCTTCCAACAAAGAGAAACTACCCCAGATGCATCCTTCAACAGATATAATGATGGGTGATGAGCATTGTTTTGGCTGTCATAGTCGTTCAAGCCGTATCTCAACCAACTATATGGGCTGGCATGAAACCTTATTAGACCAAAACGAGGTTACTGATACATCTTCTTATAAAGTATTTGATGATAAAAGGGTTTATGAATATAAAGGGGGTGACGTACATCATACAAAGGGCCTTTTGTGCATAGATTGTCACAGCTCTCACGAGGTTATGGGAGATGGCAAAACATATTTACATGAAGAGGATGCAGTTTCATTGAGTTGTGCTGATTGCCATTACAAAGACGAACCCCTTACCATGCCTTATGACAGTCTTGACAAGGAATCCCTGCTGGTCTTTATGCATAGAAACTATGAGCACAGTGATAAGGAAATGCTCATGGTCAGGGAAGATCAGCATCCTTTGGTCAATACTTTTCTTGAGGACGGGCAAGTCTATCTTTTAGGTAAAAAAGATGGTAAAAAACATTTGATAAATAAACAGAGTGAAACATGCAGCAGGGATGCAGCGCATCAATCACTTAGTTGTGCCTCTTGTCATTCCCAATGGGCGCCAAGATGTATTGGATGTCATAATAGTTATGATGACATGAAGCAGGGCTATGATCTGTTGGAAAAAAGAATGACCAGAGGAACCTGGATTGAGCATGTCTATGAATTTGATGCCGGATTACCGGCAATGGGAGTGAGAATGGAAGCTGGAGGAAAAAAAATAGAACCTGCCATACCGGGAATGATCCTGACTATAGATCACAGTAAGCATAAAGATTCACTGCTTCAGGATACTTCGTTTTCACGTCTGTATGCTCCGAATGCACCGCATACAATTTCCGGTCAAGCCCGAGATTGTGCTTCCTGCCATACTGATCCTGCCGCTATTGGCTATGGAAAAGGCAAGCTAAACTATGTTATTGGAGAAACCTCCGGAGCATGGTTTTTTGAACCTGAATATGCCTTGAACTCTTACGATGGTTTACCTGAAGATGCATGGATTCCGTTTTTAAAAGAATTTGATGCGAACAAGGTATCTACCCGTACTGATTTTAGACCCTTAAATCTTGAGGAACAACGTCAAATCCTCACGGTAGGGGCTTGTTTGCAATGTCATAAAGGAGATTCGAAAATAATGAATGAATCGTTAAAGACTGGTTTAAATCCCTTACTTTTGAAGCTTTCTGATAAATGTTTGTTACCCGAATTCTGATCTATGACAGATAAAAAATACTTACCCAAAACATTACTATTCATTTTTCTGCTGGTCTCATTAATTGATATTATAGCTATTTTAAATAGTAATTCGTTGTGGCAAACAATTGCCAAGCCTTTGATCATACCGGCTTTGCTGGCCTATTATATAACTAGTTCAAAATCAAGAAATAAATTTTATATACTGGCTTTAATTTTTTCTTTTGTAGGGGATGTATTATTGCTTGATAAGAGTAATATGTTTCTTTTCGGAATTGGGGCCTTTTTAATCACGCAAGTGTTGTATATCTACATTTTTTCAAAAGGGCTCAAAGAGAGTCCCAAGGGTAAAATGATCTTGGCATTTCTTCCGTTTCTAGTTTTCTTCTTGGTTTTGATTGGCGTTTTAAAACCCGGGCTGAAAGACTTTTTTGTTCCTGTAGTGATCTATGGCGCAGCCATATCTGTATTTGGTTCCATAAGTCTATTGAAGTACCTCGTGAAAAAGGATAGCGTCAACCTAAAATTATGTCTTGGTGCAGCAATATTTATTGTTTCTGATAGCCTCATCGCGCTTCATAAATTCCATGAACCCCGTTCCATTTATCCGGTGGCAATTATGTTGACCTATATCATAGCTCAATACCTCATCGCAGTTTTTATGCTGGAATCAGAAAAGATGTCAATTCAAAAAGGTGATGAGTAGCTCTTATTTGAACATATCCATACCAGGAATGTCTGGAAGCCCTCCTTTTGCCGCGGCCGCCATTTCAGTTTCGTTGACCTGGTTTGCTTTATCGATCGCCTTGTTTAGTGCAAGAATCAGGTAATCCTCCAAAGCTTCTTTATCTTCTAGGAGTTCATTATCTATAGCTATATTTTTGACTTCTCTATTTCCTGTAACGGTAACCACTACCATTCCATTGCCGGCATCACCATCGACCATAACTGTATTCAAACGATTTTTAGTTTCCTCTATTTTGGCCTGTGCTTCTTTTAATTTGGCCATCATTCCTTCCATATCTCCAAACATAACTTCATAATTTTCATTGTTAAAACTCCAACTGTTGATCCTTGAGATCAATTGTAAAAATACTAATTAAACTGATATCCTTGTTTTTGAAGAGAAAATTAAATGTAATTGTCATATAATTATCTATTACTTTTGCAATTTCCTGTGAAAAAGAGAAATCAGAACATTTTAAAGAAACAAATATGTCGAAAAAGGAGATAAACCCTCCAATTGCTGAAAGAATTCCTAAGGAAATGGAAATTCATGGAGATGTGCGTATTGATGATTATTATTGGTTGAATGAAAGGGAGAACCCTAAGGTTATCGATTATTTGAATGCTGAGAATGCCTATTATGATTCCATGACTTCACATACAAAACAATTTCAGGAAGATCTTTTTGAGGAGATGAAGTCGAGGATCAAGGAAGATGATGAATCAGTACCGTATAAAAAAAATGGCTACTATTATATCACCAAATATGAAACCGGTAAACAGTACCCGGTTTATACAAGAAAAAAAGAGAATCTTGAAGCAGAGGAGGAGGTCATTGCTGATGTAAATGAATTGGCTAAAGGACATGATTATTATGCACTTACAGGCCTTAATGTAAACAGAATTAATACAGTAGCAGCATTTGGAATTGATACCGTGAGCCGGAGGCAATATGACATCCGTTTCAAAAATCTTGAGAATCACGAATTGTTTCCTGAAGTTATTAAGAACACAACAGGAAGCACGGCCTGGGCGAATGACCACAAGACCGTTTTTTATGCCCGAAAGGATCCTGTTACACTAAGAAGTGATAAGATCTATAAGCATGTTCTGGGCACTGATGTTGCAGAAGATGTATTGGTTTTTGAAGAAAAGGATGAGACATTCTGGACTTTTGTTTATAAATCAAAATCAAACAAGTATATCATCATAGGATCTTATAGCACTTTATCCACCGAATATAGTTATTTGGATGCAGACAATCCGGAAGGGGCATTTAAAATGATTCAGACCAGAGAGAAAGATCTGGAATATAGCATTGCCCATTACGGGGATGATTTTTATATCCTTACCAATTATCAAAAGGCACTTAATTTTAAATTAATGAAAACGCCTATTCATAAAACTAAAAAGGAAAATTGGACTGATGTTATCCCGCATAGGGAAGATACACTATTGGAGGATATTTCAATATTCAAAGACTTTTTGGTTTTAGAAGAAAGACATAATGGTTTAAATAAGATCCGAATAAAACGATGGGACGGCAGTGATGATTATTATCTTCCATTCAATGAGGAGACCTACTCAGCGGCTGTTTATAACAATCCTGAGTTTGACACCAATGTGATCAGGTATAGTTATAATTCTCTGACTACCCCTAATTCTGTCATTGATTTTAACGTGGATGACCATTCCAAGGATGTTAAAAAGGAACAGGAAGTTTTAGGAGGAACCTTCGATAAGATAAATTACAAGAGTGAAAGAATATGGGCAAAGACCAGAGATGGCAAACAAGTGGCCATTTCATTGGTATATAATAAATCAACAAAAATCAATGAGGACACCCCCTTACTTTTATATGCCTATGGGTCATATGGTAGTATCGTTAGCGACAGATTTAGTTCCGTTCGTCTGAGCTTGCTGGACAGAGGTTTTGTATATGCGATTGCCCATGTCAGGGGAGGTGAATATTTGGGGCGAATTTGGTATGATGAAGGTAAGATGTTTACAAAAAAGAACACTTTTTATGATTTTATTGATGCAGGAAAACATCTAATTGCTCAAAAATATACTTCAGCTTCACATTTGTATGCTGAAGGAGGCTCTGCGGGAGGACTTTTGGTTGGTGCTGTCATAAACATGAATCCTGAAATTTTTAATGGAATTATTGCCGCAGTCCCCTTCGTGGATATTGTGACTACAATGCTCGATGAAAGTATACCTTTAACAACAGGTGAATTTGATGAATGGGGAAATCCTAAGCAAAAAGATTGTTATGACTATATGCTGTCGTATTCACCTTATGACAATGTAAAGCAGCATGATTATCCTCATATGTTGGTTACAACAGGATTACATGATTCACAGGTACAATATTTTGAGCCCGCTAAATGGGTAGCAAAATTGAGGGTAAATAAAACAGATCAAAATCAATTATTGCTGTATACGAATATGGAAACTGGACACGGTGGGGCCTCGGGTAGATTTGATGCCTTAAAGGAAGTGGCGAGAGATTATTGCTTTCTGTTTGACTTAGAGGGAATTAGTAAATAATAATAACCTTGTATTATTGAAATCCGAAGAACTCGAAGGGCAATCTTCTATTGATTATCATGAGATGTTTTAAAAAAAATCCTAAATTTGCCCGGTTTTTATAATCAAAGCATTATATTTTTATGAAAAAACATAACGGTATAACTAATAGTATATTAGATTTAGTTGGAGATACGCCACTTGTACGACTGAATAAAATAACAAAAGAGTTAGACGGTCAGTTCTTAGCAAAATATGAGGCCTTTAATCCGGGTCACTCTATGAAAGACAGAATTGCCACACATATTGTAGAGCAAGCTGAGAAAAGAGGGATTCTTAAAAAAGGCAATAAGGTTATAGAAACTACTTCAGGGAATACTGGATTTAGCATTGCAATGGTTTGTATCATCAAAGGCTATGAGTGTATTCTGGCTGTAAATTCAAAGGCGTCAAAGGGTAAGATAAATATGCTAAGAGCCATGGGTGCTAAAGTATATGTTTGCCCTGCCAATGTTAGTGCAGACGATCCCAGATCATATTATCAAGTCGCTAAAAGGTTACATGAAGAAACTGCAGATTCGGTTTACATCAATCAATACTTTAATGATTTGAATTCTGAAGCACATTATCTTTCTACGGGACCTGAAATATGGGAACAAACCGAAGGTAAGGTGACGCATGTCGTTGCAGCCAGTGGAACCGGAGGAACGATTTCAGGGGTCGGGAAGTATTTAAAAGAACAAAATCCAAACGTACAAATTCTTGGAGTAGATGCTTTCGGTTCGATCTTAAAGAAGTTTCACGAAACTTCTGAGTTTGATACCAAAGAGATTTATCCATATAGAATAGAAGGTCTAGGAAAGAATCTTATTCCATCGGCAACAAATTTTGAAGTGATCGATGTGTTTGAAAAGGTTACAGATGAAGCAGCAGCCCATAGGGCAAGGGAACTCGCATTGGTAGAAGGACTATTTACAGGATATACAAGTGGTGCCGTTTTACAGGCAACTACTCAATATGCTGAAAAAGGGTACTTTGATGGCAATAGTGTTGTTGTGATGATATTACCAGATCATGGTTCAAGATATATGGAAAAGATTTATAGTGATGATTGGATGAGAGAACAAGGTTTCTTCGATGCTAAGCAACAAGAGAAAAGCTCTTTGGAGATTATCAAATAGATCAATGATACGATATTTACTAAAAAAGGCTGTTTGAATTTCAAACAGTCTTTTTTGTTTTTTGTTAAAAACTATAAACATAGAAATCGTTGCTTAACTATTTTTTCTATTTTTGCAAATAATTTAAATATGACGATCTAAGCTTCGTCAGTTGAAACGGAATAGATACATGAAAGATTTATTTGAAAGAATAATAAAGGATAAGGGACCTTTAGGTAAATGGGCAAAACAAGCTGAAGGCTATTATGTTTTCCCAAAATTGGAAGGGAATATATCAAACCGAATGAAGTTTAATGGTAAAGAAGTAATTACCTGGAGTATAAATGATTATTTAGGTTTGGCGAATCATCCAGAGGTGATTAAGGCCGATGCAGAGGCAGCAGCAGAGCACGGAATGGCATATCCAATGGGAGCCAGAATGATGAGTGGACATACTGATTTTCATGAGCAGTTAGAGCGTGAATGCGCTGAATTTGTTGGTAAGGAAGCAGCTTATCTTGTTAATTTTGGATATCAGGGTATGGTGTCAGCCATAGACGCACTGGTTACAAAGAATGATGTAGTGGTCTATGATATGGATTCACATGCTTGTATCATCGATGGTGCAAGATTACATCAGGGAAAACGATTTACTTTTCGCCATAATGACATGGAGAGTTTTGAAAAGAACCTGATCAGGGCATCAAAGAAAGCAGAAGAATCCAATGGAGGAATCTTAGTCATTAGCGAGGGCGTATTTGGAATGAGAGGTGAGCAAGGTAAATTAAAAGAGGTTGTTGCTCTAAAGAAAAAATATAATTTCAGGCTTCTGGTAGATGATGCTCATGGATTTGGTACGCTAGGAAAAACTGGAGCTGGTGCAGGAGAGGAGCAGGGAGTTCAGGATGAAATAGATGTGTATTTCGCCACTTTTGCGAAATCTATGGCAGGTTTTGGTGCATTTTTTGCAGGTAATAAGGATGTCGTAAAGTACCTACAATACAATATGCGATCTCAAATGTTTGCGAAGTCTTTACCTATGGCTATGGTAAAAGGAGCTTTGAAGCGATTGGATATGATCAGGACCATGCCTGAATTGAGAACAAAATTGTGGGAAAACGTCAACGCCTTGCAAAGTGGTTTGGTAGAGAAAGGATTCAATATTGGAAAAACCAACACTTGTGTCACACCGGTTTTTTTGGAGGGTGATATCCCAGAGGCTATGGCAATGGTAAATGACCTAAGAGAGAACTATCGTATATTTTGTTCCATAGTAGTCTATCCGGTGATTCCAAAAGGTATGATTCTTTTGAGATTGATTCCAACATCGGCTCATAATCTTGACGATGTAGCAGAGACGATCGAAGCTTTTTCATCGATGAGAGAGAAACTTAACAAAGGATTCTATAAGCGAATAGCTGCGACCTTAATGTCGTGATGCAGTGATGTAATGATAGAATGATGTATTGATGTAATGATTGAATGATAGCATGGAAAAATATTTTATGCTATCATTTAATGATTAATATCCAGCCTTGAGGACGCTACGGCGTTTTCTTTTCCAAAATCTTTATTCAGGTATTTGTAATAGCCAACAATTCCAATCATAGCCGCATTGTCTGTGGTATATTCAAACTTTGGGATATAAGTGGTCCAACCCAATTCATTTTCCATACTTTTCAGGGTAGATCTGATCTCTGAATTAGCTGAAACTCCTCCTGCTATGGCAACATGGTTGATTCCTGTTAGTTGCACTGCTTTTTTCATTCTGTTCATCAAGATCGTCACAATACTGTGTTGTACCGAGGCGCATATATCGTTTAGATTGTTTTTGATAAAGTCTCCGTCTTTCTTTTGTTCTTTTTGTAAAAAATAAAGTATGGCAGTTTTAAATCCACTAAAACTGAAATCCAAAGGGTGGGGTGTTTTAGGTTCTGAAAAAGTAAAGGCTTTGGGGTTACCTTCTTTAGCATATTTATCGATCAAAGGACCACCAGGATAAGGCAATCCTAGTAATTTAGCAGTTTTATCAAACGCTTCCCCCACCGCATCGTCAATAGTCTCACCTAGAATTTCAAATTGGTTATAGCCACTGACTTTAAGTATCTGGGTGTGCCCTCCGCTTATGGTCATGCAAAGAAATGGGAATGGCGGTTCGTTTTGAGACTCTTCATCAATAAAATGGGCAAGTACGTGCGCCTGCATATGATTTACAGGAATCAAGGGGATTTCTAGCGCTATAGACAATGATTTGGCAAAGGAAGTACCTACCAATAAAGAACCCATTAAACCAGGGCCTTGTGTAAATGCAATGGCCTGTAACTGTTTTTTATCAATTCCAGCTTTTTTTAAGGCCTGATCCACGACTGGAACAATATTTTGTTGATGGGCCCTGGAGGCCAACTCCGGAACCACACCACCATAGGCTGCATGTATTTTTTGTCCCGCTATAATATTCGATAGAACCCTATTATTTTCGAGTACTGCAGCACCCGTATCATCGCAGGATGACTCTATTGATAGTATGTGAATAGTTTTTTTTTTCATTGGAAAAATTTAGGCACAAATATTGTACTTTTAAAAATGTAAATTTAGAAATAAATAATTATCAAGCGGTTTAAAAGAATAGCAATTCGTGTTTTTTTGCTAGGCAGTTTTCTATTGGTTATGTTGAGCGTTATTCTCTCCTTTTCCAGTGTTCAAACTGGCCTTGCAAGATGGGTAACCAATAAGGTGAACACGAATTATGGCACTTCAATTGAGATCCAGAAACTTGATCTTTCCTCCATTAGAAATGTGGCCTTGAAAAATGTATTGATCAGAGACCATCATAACGACACGCTCATTTCAGTTGAAAGTTTAGAGACGTCGGTTTTAAATTACCGTAATTTATTTAGTATTCAACTTAATTTTGGAGAGATTTATCTTGGCAATGGGGCTTTTATTTTAAAAACGTATAAAGGTGAAGAGCTAAATAATCTTTCTGTATTTGTGAACAAATTCAAGCGTGAAAAAGCCAAAGAAAGCCCTACGTTTAAAATGTTCTCTTCCTCAATTGTTGTGGAAAAGATCAATTTCACCCTGTATAATGAGAACAGAAAAGATGAAGCAATTGTTTATTATAACCAGATTTACGGCAATTTTGATAATTTCAAAATTGTGGGACCAAATATCAGTGCCAATATCCATGACCTGAGAGTGGTAGAAAATCATGATGTGGCCATCGTTAATTTTAAAACAAATTTCAGTTATTCAAATACCAAAATGGAGTTTTTGGATACCCGGTTGGCTACGCAAGGCTCAGAGCTTCTTGCCGACATTGTGTTCAATTATGAAGAAGGAGATTTATCAGATTTTACTAATAAAGTACAAATAGATGCCAATTTTAAAAAGAGTGATATTGTTCTATCTGATCTTAAGAAATTTTATGGACAATTTGGCCGACATGATATCATTCATTTTTCAGGTCAGGCGAAAGGAACTATCAATGATTTTGTATTAGAGAATATTGACCTGGAATCAGATCGGAATTCTTCCTTGAGAGGAGATGTACATTTGAAAAATGTGTTGTACCCGGAAAAATTCAAATTAACGGGAGATATTAAAGAGATCAGTTCTAATTATGATCATTTAGTGAATTTGTTACCTGATCTTTTAGGCGCTAAAATCCCTAAGGAATTGGAAAAGATAGGATACTTTTCGAGTCGCGGGAAAGTGGCTATTACAAAGTCTTCTGTTGATATTCAATTGAGAACCATAGCTCAGATGGGGATGTCTGATGTAGATTTGAAATTATTGAATATTGATAAGGGTGATCTGGTTTCCTATAAAGGTAAAGTTGAGCTTGTAGATTTTAAACTGGGTGAATTTGTCAGAGACTCTTTGATTGGAGA
>CBDULU010000004.1:0-21180 GCA_965368155.1 uncultured Flavobacteriaceae bacterium | reverse complement strand
AAGTCAGATAATTGATCTTTTGCTGTGGTTCAAAATGTAATTGACCCCCTGATAAATTAAAGGTTCCCAGACCGTATAAATTCAAGTCCCGGTTTTTTAATTTTTCTCTCCAGGCATCAATTTCAAAGTTTATATAATTTAAGGCGCATTCGTAGGAAATATTATCGACAGAAGCGATATAATTTGCCAGTAAACCGTCATTATTTGTCAAATGAGCGTTAAAGGTAATCTGCTTGTAGGGAGGGAAAATCGTATGATTTGAACCATCAATTCTCGCTGATTTGTTATTGGTTACGAATCCTCCGAATTTCGGAACTATAACACATTCGTATCGGTATAATAAATCACTTATGTAATTCGCTAGATTCAATAAATAGGGAGTTTAGTTACACTTAAACAAAACTAAAAAAAAACAATTACCGTTTACATTGGCCCTTCCATTTTTATTAACAAAAACATGCACAATTGAAAACCAAATTTTTAAGATGGAAAATGATGAATTATTTTATTATCTGGCTTTACAATCAATAGTTGGAATAGGTCCGGTTAAAGCGAAAAAATTACTGAAATACTTTGGGGGAGCCAAGCAGCTGTTTCAAGCAAAGAAAAATGACCTGAAGCGCATCAAGGGTTTAGGGATAGATGTTTTGAAACAACTCAATAATACTGCTGTTTTCGAAAAAGCTGAAAAGGAAATGCGATTTATAGAAGCCAACAGCATTTTAGCCTTAACACAAGAACACAAGTCCTATCCCGCCAAACTAAAGCATTGTCAGGACGCTCCTTTGATCCTTTTTTCAAAGGGAAATTTTGACATCAGCAATAAGAAAATCATCAGTATTGTTGGAACTCGTATGATGACCCCTTACGGAAGTCAATTTTTGAAGGAGTTCATAAAGGAAATAAAAAGGTTTGACCCCATCATTGTAAGTGGTCTGGCCTATGGAATAGACATATGTGCCCATAAGGAATCTTTACAAAACGACATATGCACCATTGGTATTTTAGCCCATGGACTTGATAGAATTTATCCAAAATCTCATGCGGGAATTGCAGAAAAAATGCTTGAAAAAGGAGGTCTTTACACAGAATTTTGGTCTGGCGGATCACCGGTAAAAGAAAATTTTGTAAAAAGGAACAGAATTATTGCAGGATTATCTGAAGCAACAGTGGTGATTGAATCAGCTAGAAAAGGAGGCTCGCTGATCACTTCAGAACTCGCCTCATCCTATTACAGGGATGTATTTGCCGTTCCAGGAAGGACCACTGATACATACAGCCAAGGTTGCAACATGTTGATCAAAAGTAATAAAGCGGCAATGATTACCTCGGTGAAGGACCTTGAATATATATTGGGATGGACTTCAAAACCTGTAAAAAAAAGGGAAGTTCAGAAAGCACTTTTTGTCGAAATGAGTGAAGATGAAAAACGGATCTATGAGTTTTTGCAGTCATCAGAAAAACGACTTCTTGATCAATTAGCGCTGGAAACCGGATTTAGTGTTCAAAAAGCATTGATGATATTGCTTCAACTAGAATTAAAAGGAATGGTGATCAGTTATCCGGGGAAATTTTATCAGGCGGTGTAATGCAGCAACCTTTTTACATGGAAGTACCCAGTCTTTCAAAATACAACACCACTGCTTCTTTCATCAGTACTGATTGTTCACCCCCTTTTAAAGTGGGTAATTCATCAAGCACTTTATAATGAGGCCAACCATCATCGTCAAAATAATCAAATTCATAGTATCCAAAAGGCTCAAGCAACTTACAGATAGAAATATGCATGATATTCAGCTTCTCATCCTTACTGAATTTTTGATATCCTTTTCCCAATTCTTGAATACCTATGAGATATATGATAGAGTCAAGATCCATTTTTTCACCACCACCAAATTTTTCAGAAACACTTTTTTGGATCTCTTCCCATTGCATTTTTATCTTTTCATCTCTGGCCATAAACATAAATTTGAGGCCAAAAATACTAATAAGGAAACACAATACCCTATAATTTCTTACTTTTGCCAATGCAGACCCAACACAAGAAGATGAGACAGAATAAAGGGTGATGAAGAGGTTATGAATCAATAGAGAAACTGATCATTGAACAACTCATAAAACTGCTTAATTCACATTAAATAACCATACAGATGTACAGTAAAATAAAAGATCATTTAGCCAAGGAACTTAGATCTATTAAGGAAGCCGGATTGTATAAAAAGGAAAGAATAATTACAAGCTCACAAGATGCGGTCATTAAGATCTCAACGGGAGAGGAAGTGATTAATTTTTGTGCTAACAATTATCTTGGATTGTCCAATAACCCTGAGGTAATTCAAGCGGCTAAAGACACCATGGATGCGCACGGCTATGGCATGTCTTCTGTTAGGTTTATTTGTGGAACCCAAGACATCCACAAAGAGCTTGAAGCAAGAATAGCAAAGTTTTATAAAACGGAAGACACCATTTTATACGCAGCCGCATTTGATGCAAATGGAGGGGTATTTGAGCCTTTATTGCAGAAAGAAGATGCCATTATTTCTGATTCTTTGAACCATGCTTCTATTATTGACGGCGTAAGGCTTTGTAAAGCAGCCCGATACCGTTATGAAAATAATGATATGGAGGATCTTGAAAAACAATTGATCGAGGCCAATAAGCAGAAACATCGTTTTAAGATCATTGTCACTGATGGTGTATTTTCTATGGATGGAATTGTGGCTCAACTTGATAAAATTTGTGATCTTGCAGATCAATATGATGCACTTGTCATGGTTGATGAGTGCCATGCTACTGGTTTTATAGGTAAAACAGGAAGAGGTACGGTAGAATTGAAGAATGTGATGGGACGGGTTGATATCGTAACCGGAACCCTTGGTAAAGCACTAGGTGGCGCCATGGGAGGATATACAACCGGACCGAAGGAGATCATTGAGATTTTAAGACAGCGGTCAAGACCTTATCTCTTTTCCAATTCATTGGCCCCCGCTATAGTTGGAGCTTCATTAAAAGTATTTGACCTCATTGAGAATGATACCAGTTTAAGGGATAAACTGGAAGAAAACACTAATTATTTCAGAACGAAAATGGAAGCCGCAGGATTTGATCTGGTGGGAGCTGATGCTGCTATTGTTCCAGTGATGCTCTACGATGCTAAATTATCACAGGATATGGCCAATGCTTTACTTGAAGAAGGGATTTATGTGATAGGATTCTTTTTCCCTGTTGTTCCAAAAGGAAAAGCAAGAATAAGGGTACAGCTGAGTGCTGCACATACAAGAGAGCATTTGGATAAGGCTATTGCTGCTTTTATTAAGGTAGGAAAGGCGCTTAAGGTTATTTAAGGAAGAAAATCAATCAGTTAGTATACAATTTGAAACATGAATAAGATAAGAATTACCAAGCATTTCGATTTCGAATCGGCCCATGCCTTATATGGCTATGATGGCAAATGTAAAAACATTCACGGGCATAGTTATCACATATATGTGACGGTAATTGGCACACCAATAGAAGATGACAAAAATCCAAAAAACGGTATGGTGATGGACTTTGGAGATCTTAAGGTAATTGTCAAGAGGGAGATCGTATCAAAATTTGATCATGCAGTGGTATTAAATAATAACTCACCACATAGGGAGTTGGCCAATACCATCAACGATTACTCTCATAAAGTTGTTTTGGTACCTTATCAGCCAACAAGTGAAAATATGTTGATAGATTTTGCAGAGCGTATTCAAAGTCAACTACCTCAAAATGTTTTACTACATTCGTTAAAATTATATGAAACCGCAAATTCATATGCTGAATGGTTTGCCAGTGATCAAAAATAGTTGATGCTTACCATTTGAAAATGAAATCTACGAATGAATAGTGATCCAAAGAAAATATATTTCGCCTCAGACCAGCATTTTGGTATACCCGATGCTGCAAGCAGTAAGTTAAGGGAGAAAAAATTCATCTCCTGGTTAGACGAGGTAAAAACTGATGCCAAAGCCATCTTTTTATTGGGGGATCTCTTCGATTTCTGGTTTGAATATAAAACAGTGGTTCCAAGAGGTTTTATCAGGGTTTTGGGAAAAATTGCCGAACTTAAAGATAGCGGAATCCCCATTTATTTTTTTGTAGGGAATCACGATCTATGGATGATTGATTATTTTGAAACAGAATTGGGAATACCCGTTTATCGTCATCCCAAAGAATTTGTATTTGATGAAAAGACCTTTCTTATTGGACATGGAGATGGGTTGGGACCTGGAGATAAGGGCTATAAAAGAATGAAAAAAGTATTTGCCCATCCCTTGTCAAAATGGTTTTACCGATGGTTGCATCCTGATATAGGCGTTAAGCTTGCTCAATACCTTTCTACAAAAAACAAATTGATATCAGGTCAGGAAGACATTAAGTTTTTAGGAGAAGAGAATGAGTGGCTTGCACAATATGCAAAAAGAAAACTGGAGCAAAAACATTACGATTATTTCTTATTTGGTCATAGGCATTTACCCATGGAAATTCAAGTTGGAAAGAATAGCAAATATATCAACACAGGTGATTGGATCTCTCATTTTACTTATGCTGTTTTTGATGGAAATGAGCTGACTTTGAAAACATATCAATAAATACGACTTAAGATATTTTATGGCCAAGACCAAAACTACTTTTTTTTGTCAGAATTGCGGGGCACAATTTCCGAACTGGGTTGGAAAATGTAACTCCTGTAACGAATGGAACACGATAGTTGAAGAAGTTATTCAAAGAGAAGAAAAGACGTCATGGAAACCGTCAACTACAAATAAAAAGCTAGCAAAGGCCGTAAAATTAAAAGAAATTACAGCGGTAAATGAAGAGAGGATCAATACCTGCAACAATGAATTAAACAGAGTTCTGGGCGGAGGTTTGGTAAAAGGATCTGTTGTTTTGTTGGGGGGAGAACCCGGTATAGGGAAATCAACCTTGCTGTTGCAAATCGCCCTGATCATGAAAAATAAGGTGTTATATGTATCAGGCGAAGAAAGTATGACTCAGATCAAATTGAGAGCAGACAGGCTTCATAAGGCAAATGAAAATTGCTTGATTCTTACCGAAACAAAAACCCATCATATTTTTAATTCCGCAGAGGAAACCAAGCCTGAAGTTATCGTGATAGATTCGATTCAGACCCTGCATACTGAATTCATAGAAGCCTCACCTGGAAGTATCTCGCAAATTAGAGAAACGGCTGCTGAGCTCATCAAATATGCAAAGGAAACAGATACTCCAGTAGTCTTAATCGGACATATTACCAAGGAAGGAAACATTGCAGGCCCAAAGATCTTGGAGCACATGGTGGACGTGGTACTTCAGTTTGAGGGAGACAGAAATCATACGTATCGTATTCTTAGGGCACAAAAGAATCGTTTTGGTTCTACGGCCGAATTAGGGATCTACGAAATGCTGCACACTGGTTTAAGAGAAGTCGAAAATCCGTCTGAAATCCTGATATCTGAGAAAGATGCTGACCTTACCGGAACTGCCATTTCAGCTACTTTGGAGGGGATGAGACCTCTGATGATAGAAGTACAGGCACTTGTAAGTACAGCTGTTTATGGCACTCCTCAGCGATCATGTACAGGGTATAATATTAAAAGACTCAATATGTTATTGGCTGTTTTAGAGAAAAGAGCTGGCTTTAAACTTGGTGCCAAAGATGTATTTCTCAATATTGCAGGGGGATTAAGAGTAGAGGATCCCGCTATTGACCTTGCAGTGGTATGTGCCGTTCTTTCTTCTAATAATGAAATCTCTATCCCACAGGATATTTGTTTTGCCGCTGAGGTAGGGCTTGCCGGTGAGATAAGGGCTATTAGCCGCGTTGAGCAAAGGATTCAGGAAGCCGAGAAACTTGGATTCAAGAAAATCATTTTGTCCAAATTCAATAAAATTTCCAAAAAAAACAACCAGATCGAGATCCTTAAAGTAAGTAAAATTGAAGAGGTAGTTGGAATTTTGTTTCGAGGATAAACAATAGTTAAAACATATTTATTTTAAATTCCTAATTCTTTTGATATGCTCGGGTCCTATCCTGCAGCAGCCGCCAATAATATCAGCACCTTTTTCACGCCATTCCTGGGCCATTGTCTCGAAAGAAAACGGATCAGAAACACCTAACCATGATTTGCTTTGCACATGATATACTTCTCCTGAATTCGGGTAAACAATGATCTTTTTTTCAGGGACTGATTGCTTTAGTACCTCAATAATGGCCGAAATGAATTTGGGTGAGGTGCAATTCACTCCAATAGCAAATACTGAGGCATTATCCGCAAGTAGTTTAGCCGCTTCAATGATCTTATTCCCGTCGTTAAGATGAGATTCATCTTTACATGAAAAGGAAATCCAAGAGGGTTTGACTGAGCTCCTAAGAAGTTCAGATAAAACCTTTACTTCCAGTAAACTTGGAATAGTTTCGAAGCCAAAAAAGTCTGCTTTGGTAGTTGCAAGGAGGTTTATTCTTTGCGCATGAAAGTCTTTGAGAGCTTTCTCACTAATCGTATAATCTCCGCGGTATTCTGAACCATCAGCAAGAATTGCCCCGTAAGGACCCATACTAGCTGCAACATAGATCTTTTTTTCTATATTTTCGTTTCTGAGGTAAATTTCTCGGGCTTCTTCTGCCAATTCAACTGAACGCAGCATCAGGTTTTCAGCTTCCAGGACGCTTAATCCAGTTTTTGTAAAACCCTCAATGGAGGCCTGATAACCTGATGAACTAATGCATTGGGCACCAGCTTCGAGATAGGCTAGATGTGCTCTTAAGATGAGCTCGGGTTGATCAATTAGGAGCTTTGCTGACCAAAGTGTATGATTGAGGTCACATCCGAATGCTTCCAAAACATTCGAAAGTCCACCATCCAGAATTAAAGGATATTTGATCTTGGTTAACATTTAGTCCCGAAATAATGAGTCGTTTGATTTTACTTCAGTGCTCCAGCCGTCATATTCTCCATTCATAGAGAAAGCCAATACCCGAAGCATAGAGGTAAGACGATAGATCGAAGCAGGATCAATAGAATCTTGCCTTGAAACTTTGAGTTCATAAGGAAAGCCTCGTTCTTTTCTATAAGCTATTGAATCGAGTGAAAATTTTAATTTCTTTAGCTTTTCCCCAAAAAGATTTCTGTTTTTAATACCTTTAAAATAGACCCAATGATTGACTTTCCTCAAGCCTTTTAAATCGTCGCCTTGAAGTACTAAGTCATGAAGATAATTTTGGTCAATCAAAAACTCAGAGGAAAAATCTCTTGGATAAAGGAAATTGCGATAATAGTCCCATGATTTATCTCTCTCGATCAAGATATAGGTTTGACGTGGATCAAATTTTTTTTTAATCAGTTTGGTCATTTCATTTCTCAAACCTGTCGTGTCTTTTACATAATAGATGTCAAATGCCATGCATTGATATGTCATAAAACCGGCCAAACGATTCGGTGTCATCTTATCGATAAGTACAGAGGTGGAATCAGAAAAGGTGAATATATCATTTAGGCTGTCTTCTGTTGGAAAACCGTTTTTCAAACATTTATTGAACCTGGAACCTACAACCAGGAGGTTTTTGTATTTCGGCCGATACAGATCCAATCGAAGATCCAAAGATACTGACATGACTCCCTTATCTTTTATAATGACATATTCTACCCAGTCTTCCTGGGCCAAAATATTTGAAGCCGCGCTCATAAAAAGTATAATGGTCGTTATAACGACCTTAAGAGAAGGTGAAATGCTCAAAATGAATTGTTTAAAGAATGATAATTGTCATAGGGAAAAACCGAAATAAATGCGATATTTAACATGAGTTTTAAAGTACTAAAATAATGAGAAAGATTATCATTTTCCTGATTTTTGTTTTTTGTACCATCTTTTCTTATTCTCAAGAAAGAGAAAATCAAAAAATTGAGCCCATTGGAGACCTTTTCGAGGTTACCATTTACTATGACGATGGCAACATTATGCAGCATGGATTTTTAACGAAAGATAATAAACTACACGCTTCCTGGGAAAGTTATTATCCTAATGGAAATAGAAAATGTGTTGCATTTTATGATCATGGTGAGAAGGTAGGAACCTGGTATTATTGGTTTATGGATAAAAAAACAAAAGTGGTGTATAACCACAACAAAATTGTAAAAGTAGAAGAGCTGAGCATAGAATAAAATCAGGCTTCAGGTTAGAGAGAATACGGTCTTATTAGTTCTACAAATACAGGATAGTGGTCACTATATCCTTCTGCATAATGACTGTTTTCAAAACTTCGCAATGGATATCCTTTGTATTTTCCATGTTGAGCAATCAAATAGGATGGGTTGTAAATACCTGCTCTATACAAGACAAATCCGGCTTGATATTTTTCTTCTTTGAGCAGGTTATTTGAAATAATGATTTGGTCAAAAAGATTCAATCCATCCCGATATGCCAGAGTATTCATACCTTTTTTATGCATTTTTTCCATCGGATTGAAAAAACTTGTTGAAAGCTCATTTTCTGTGTCTGATGACAAAAGCAGGCCATTTTTAATACTCTTATCCGTTGGGTCATCATTAAAATCGCCAAGAATAATAATTTTTGCATCCGGATCCATCATCAGTATTTCCTGGGTTTTTTTATTGACCATATATGCGGCTTTCATTCTCTTTGGATCACTTCTTGTTTTACCTCCTCTGCGTGAGGGCCAATGGTTTACAAAAATATGTATGACCTCATCGTCAAGAATTCCCTGAACATAGAGTATATCTCTTGTATAGATTCTTTCTCCATTTTCATTCCAAAGCTTGAGTTCTATTGCTTCGAATTCAATAGGAGAAAAAAATGCGGGTTTATAGAGCAGTGCAACATCAATACCTCTTCTGTCTGGAGAGTCTTGGTGTATGATTTGATAATTTTTAGCGTGTAATTCCTTAGAATGAACCAGATCCTGAAGCACATGAAAATTTTCTATTTCGGCTAAACCGATTAAATCAGGTCCTTTGCTCTTCCGACTTGACCCAATTTCTGAAATTACTTTGGAGGTGTTCTTGATTTTAGACAAATAATCTTGACGAGAATAGTGATTTTTTCCAGAAGGTGTATATGCTTCATCTATTGTCTCAGGATCATCTATTGTGTCAAAAAGGTTTTCAACATTGTAAAACCCGATGGTTCTTATGGTGTATTTGACTGTCTGACAATAAGCCGTTTGGATGCTGAATAAATAAACTACTAGGAGAATAGAGCAAAAGTGTAAAGACATAATATTTGAAATCTTTCGGTCTTATTTTATAGGCTAAATCAGAAAAGGTCAACTATTATTCAGGTTATTTTTATTTTGTTAACCTCTTATCAGGAAGCGCATCAACACGATACAGATGTTGTAGATCGCTTCTTTATGGAACCAAAATTTGTTTTGCTAATTATTTTAAATTTCCCATGCGGATTTGTTGCCTTGGCACAGACTGAGATCATTGGAAGGGTCGTTGATCATATTTCGGGAAGTTATTTACAAGATGTGAGAATTAGTTTTGAAGACAATGCGGACCATGTATTCACTGATGAGGGAGGTTACTTTAGTATGAATGATCTTCCCCATAATAAAGCGGTATTGTGCCTTGAGCTAAAAGGCTACAAGAAATTAAGGATCCCAATTAAGTTCAATTCGACCTTGCAACAACTTGATCTTGGTTCATTGGAAATATCAAGAATGGATGAGATTGATATGAAAAAGGATTGGGTAGAATTGAGTGAATTTGAACTTGAGGCAGATCAGCATGAAGTGGAAAATGTTGCAGGTATTTTAAATGCAGGAATGGACCTCTTTTCCAGAACAGCCGCCTATGATTTCGGTTCCAATTTTTTCAGGCCGAGATTCCTTGGTGCTGAACATGGAATGGTTATGCTCAATGGAGTTGTCTTAAATAAAATATACTCCGGACGGCCTGAATGGAGCAATTGGGGAGGATTGAATGATGCCCTTCGGCAACAAGAAAAATATGCCCCAATGCAAAGTTCGCCTTATCATTTGGGCGGCTTATCCTATGGAATAAATATGATCAGCAAGGCGTCCCTGCAACAAAAGGGGCTCAAGTTTTCATCAGCATTATCCAATAAAAATTATCAAAGCAGGATCATGACAACCTTTTCGAGCGGTTCTTTAAAGCAAGGCTGGGCTTATATGTTTTCTGCATCCTTGAGATTTGGAGATGAAGGTTTCAGATCAGGTACAAACTATAGAGGTTATTCTTTTTTGGCCTCAGTGGATAAACAATTAGGAGATAAACATCACCTAAATGCAACTTTTATTTATGCCTTTAATACAAAAGGGAAGTCATCCCCAATGACCCAGGAAGTGTATGAATTGAAGGGCATTGCTTATAATTCTTATTGGGGATACCAGCAATATCAAAAGAGGAATTCCAGAGAGAAAAGAATACTTGAGCCAATATTTCAGCTTAACCATCAATACCAGCTCAATAGTAAAACCATCATTCAGAATCATTTTACCTATCAATATGGAACCAGGGCTTCAAGCAGATTGGATTACGGAGGAGGAAGGTTGCTAAAAGAGAGTGAAACTATTGTTGGCGGGGGGATGAATCCTGATCCAACATATTATCAGAAATTACCTAGTTACTTCCTAAGAGACCCAAATCATCCCGATTTTGGAAGAGCCTATCTGGCCGAGAAGGAATTTCGGGAGAATGGACAGATCAACTGGAATGAAATGTATGGGGCAAATATGAACGCACCATTTGGTGACAATACCGTTTATGCCTTATATGATGACCAACAAGACAGTGAATTCTGGTCTTTGAACTCCGGGGTTTCGACAAAAGTTGGAAAACAGGTTTCTATATATGGACAGGTTTCTATATCCGGAAATTCTTCTGAAAGCTATGCTTATATGCAGGATCTTCTTGGTGGCAAAGGATATCTGGATGTCGATTCATACACGAAGAGCTCCTTGGAGGCACAGAGCGATCTGAGAAACCCTAATAGAATCGTCTATGAGCATGACAAGTTCAGCTATAATTATGAACTGGATGCCCGTCAAGTCGGAATGTACTTGAATTCAAGTTATTCTTCGAAAAAAACGGATGTACACCTTGGCGTTGAGTTCGTATCTGTCAATTATAGCCGAAAGGGCCTATATGAGAACGGGGCCTATCCGGGGCCTCTTTCCCTTGGAAAAAGTAAAACAACAGGTTTTCAATCCTTAGGATTGAAAACAGGATTTTTGCATAAATTTAATGGTAGACATATCGTTCTGATGAATGCAAATTACCTGGAAAATGCACCGATATTAAACCATGTGTTTTCTAATGTTAGGGTAAGTAATGACATAGTTAAAGGTCTTAAAGGATGCGCTTACCAAGGTGTTGACCTCAAATATGTTTGGAGACATACCCACTTTAGTGCCGCGCTTTCAGGATATTTCTTAATGCTTACCGATGAATCAAAGATTTCTTTTTACTATGCTGACGGACTTACGGGACTGGAGAATGCAGCATCCAGCGCTTATGTTCAGGAAGTACTTACTGGAATAGACAGACAAAATACGGGACTGGAATTTAGTGTTGAAGTTCCTTTATCAACACATGTCAAGTTCAAAGCAGTAGCAGCTGTAGGGAGGTCTGTTTATGCATCAGATCCTGACCTTTATCTTAGTTCAAATGCGTTTGAAGGATCTCTCAATCTTGGGAAGTCATTTTTAAAGGGTTATTATGCTCCAGGAGGTCCTCAACATGCCTATTCAATAGGATTGGAATATTCCAGCCCGAATTATTGGTGGCTCAGCGGCAGTTTCAACTATTTTGACAAATCCTTTGTTTCAGCGGCTCCAATAACCAGAACCAGAAATTTTTTTCTCGATACAGATGGTTCACTTATTCATGATTTTGATCCGAATATTGCGAAAGACTTATTGGATCAGGAATCTTTACCGGCCTATCTCAATTTTAATCTGGTTGGAGGCAAATCCTGGAAAATTAAAAACTGGTATTTGGGTCTGTTTGCCTCTGTAAATAACCTTTCAAACAGTTTGTATAAAACGGGTGGTTTTGAACAATCAAGAACTGCAAATTACCTGACATTAAAAGAGGATAGAGCCAGAGAAAAGCCTTTATTCGGACCGAAATACTGGTTTGGCTATGGAACAACATTTTTCACTTCCTTTTATATTAGAATATGAGACGAATGAATTCGATATATATCATGTTTCTGTTGATCTTCTCTTTGACCAGCTGTATAATTGAACCTGAATTCAGGGTTCCGGAGCTTGTTAATTTGGATTCAGAAGAGGGGGCAACAACAGATATGGGCACTGCAATTAATGCCTTCAAACAGGCCAATACCGATGTTTTCACCTTTGATGCTGATGCTAACATCATTGTTGGTGCATATGTCATATCCAGTGATGAGACAGGAAATTTTTACAAGACTCTGATCGTTCAGGACAGCCCTGAAAACCCTGTGAATGGATTGGAAATTAAAGTAGACATGAGATCATTTTATACCAAATACAATTTAGGTAGAAAAATACTTCTTCGACTTTCAGGTCTGAGTATTCAGGAAGTAAATGGAAAATTCGTAGTTGGTTATTTGTCTGGAAATTCTTTGGTTGATATTCCGGAAAGTTTGCTCGACCATTTTATCATTCGCTCTTCAGAGACTACTGAGATCCTACCAAAATCAATTAGCTTGGAAATGATCTCACCAAGTTTGATCAATACATTTGTATCAGTTGATAAAGTTCAGTTTTTAAAGGCAGATCAGGGGAAGTCATTTGCATCTGAGCCTTATGATAAATACAATGGTGAACGGATTATTGAACAGTGTGACAATCTTGCAAAAAGTTACTTATTTACAAGTTCATATGCTGATTTTAGCACAAACCCCTTGCCAGAAGGGAGGTTTCGAATGATGGCTGTTTTAACAAGGGACTATTATTCGGGAGAGATCACGTTTATTTTAAACAATCCGGATGATATTGACTTCGTGGACGAAAAAAGATGTGATCCTGTTTTTTTTGAATGCCCTTTTATACCTCAAAAAGATATAAACGATGTACTTTATTATGAAAATTTTGAAAGGCTGGGGAACACCAGAGATATTGAAAAAATAGGGTGGAAGAATATCAATGTAAATTTTGGGAATGCAAGATTCAGAAAAAGAAGTAAGAATGAGAATACTTTTTTGCAAATTTCAGCCTATGATTCAAAGGAGTATGTTATGGAAGTGTGGCTTGTTGGTCCACCAATTGACCTGGATGGTTCTAAAAATGAATTTTTAACATTTGAGACCAGGGCCACTTTTGAAGAAGGATCACTGTTAACATGCTGGTTCAGTCAGGATTACACTGATAATATTAAAAACGCAAATTGGCAGCAATTGGATGTAGAAATCTCTGTTGGATCGAGAGATGATAGCAATGAGATATTTTTAAATTCGGGTACTGTTCAGTTGAATTGTTTAGAAGGAAAGATTCGTCTGGCGTTTCGATATTTAGGTTCTGATCCAGGAGCTTCCACTACCTATGATTTGGATAATATATTAATCAGGGGAGAGAATTCTATAAATTAGACAATTGATTTTGACTTCCCAGAGTGGTGTCAAGCAGACGTATTTTCAAAATAAATAAAAACCGGAAAATGATCACTATATCCTCCCTGATGATAGTTTCCTGTAAACGTTCTTTTTGGAGAACCTTTATATCTTCCCGTTTTTTGGATAAGCGCTGGCTCGACAAAAATATGGGCGTCCAAATAATTGAACCAGGATGCCTCTTGCAGGCTCTTATTTAACAAAATTTGATCAAATATGATCCATTTACCTTTGAATTTTACGGAACCTTTTTTCTGTTTTTGAAAATCGGTCATGGGATTCAAAAACCCTTTTGAAGTAAATACCTGCACACTTTCACTGGATGGGTCATCATTAAAGTCGCCCATGACCAAGATATTGGCCCTATCTTCCTCCTGATTTATTTGATGAATAATATCTTGTACTACACTTGAGGCACTTACTCTTTTATGGTTGGTCTTTTGTGTTCCGTCTGTTCTTGAGGGCCAATGGTTAAGGACCAAGTGAATTTTTTCTCCAAAAAGAATACCGACAACATGAAGTATGTCCCTGGTATTTTCAGTTTCTGTCTCGATCTTAAGATCTAAGGAATGTGCCGTACATGTTAAAACTTTAAAATGATTTTTTTGGTACAATAAAGCCACATGTATACCTCTTGGATCAGCTGACTTGTGAAATACATAACCATAGTTGAAATTTTTTAAGGGTACTGACATCACCAGATCCTTAAGGCAGGATTCATTTTCAACCTCGCAGACTCCAAGTAGAACGGGCGGTGTATTGGACCTCGTCAACCCCACTTTTGATATGGCCATGGAAAGATGATCTATTTTCTGACTATATTTCTCCTGATCCCATTTGAATTTACCATTGGGAGTAAAGTCTTTATCGAGATTCGTGTCCTTGTCGAACGGATCAAAGAGATTTTCCAGGTTGTAAAAGCCGATAGAGAAGATGTTGGACATAGAAATTTACGAGGTATCGTCCAAAATAGGAAAAATCAATTAGATAAGTATAAAAAGGGTTGTAAATTTGTAACATGATTGAAAAAAGGGATTCAAATATTGAAAACGTAGTATTGGTAGGAGTCATTACTAAGGAGCAGAATGAGGAAAAGTCTAAGGAGTACCTTGATGAACTCGAATTTTTGACCTATACAGCAGGTGGAGAGGTGGTTAAAAGATTTGTACAAAGATTGGAATTTCCTCATCCCAAGACTTTTATTGGGTCGGGGAAATTAGAAGAAGTAAAGAACTATATTGAAGAAAAGTCAGTCAAAACGGTAATTTTTGATGATGAATTGAATCCGGCTCAATTGCGGAATATCGAAAAATTGCTTGACTGTAAAGTGCTAGACCGAACAAATCTGATACTGGATATATTTGCACAACGCGCACAGACTTCTTACGCCAGAACCCAGGTGGAATTGGCACAATGTCAATATTTACTTCCCCGTCTTACAAGAATGTGGACCCACCTTGAACGTCAAAAAGGGGGAATTGGATTGAGAGGACCTGGAGAAACAGAGATCGAAACGGATAGAAGGATCATTCGAGACAAGATCTCTTTACTTAAGAATAAATTGAAGAAGATCGACCGTCAAATGGCTATACAGCGCAAAAACCGTGGAAAAATGGTGCGTGTAGCCTTGGTTGGGTATACAAATGTTGGTAAATCCACGCTGATGAATGTCATTAGTAAAAGTGACGTCTTTGCCGAAAACAAACTTTTTGCAACGCTTGACACTACTGTAAGAAAGGTGGTCATCAGAAATATTCCGTTTTTACTGACTGATACGGTTGGGTTCATTCGAAAACTTCCGACACAACTTGTGGAATCATTTAAGTCAACTCTTGATGAGGTTAGAGAAGCGGATCTTTTACTCCATGTAGTTGATATTTCTCATTCTAATTTTGAAGACCATATCGATTCAGTAAATAAGATCATTAGTGAAATCACTCCTGAAGGTGAGGATGCAAACCAACCAACCATCATGGTCTTCAATAAGATAGATGCTTTTAAGCATGAAACAATTGAAGATGACGACCTGACAACAGAACGCTCAAAGGATCATTATACCCTTGATGATTGGAAAAAATCCTGGTATGCTAAAATGGAAAATCAATGTGTTTTTATTTCGGCATTACATAAAGATAACCTCGAGGAATTTAAAAAAATGGTATTTGAAGAAGTAAAAAAAATACATATTACAAGGTTTCCGTATAATGATTTTTTATACCAGGAATATGAAGAGAACAATTAATCTTCTTTAAGACCACCTTCATTTTCATTAATTCCGTGACGCTTTGCTCTTATTCTCCATAGGTTTCGCGCCAGTGCTTGTAAATCCTCATCACCATCGCTTTCATCGACGATCTCAAAACCTAATAAAGTTTCAATGATATCTTCCTGAGATACGATGCCACTTACAGATCCGAATTCGTCAACAACAAGTGCGATATGTTCTTGTTTGTTAATCAATTGGTCAAAAAGTTTTTTAATTGGAGTGTCTCTGCTTGTAACAAAGATTTCTCTTGAAATACTTTTTAATTGTTGATCTCCTTTTCCATCAATGATGGATTCAAACAATTCATCTTTTAGAAAATAACCGGAAATATCATCAGTGGAGTCTTTAAACATTGGAATCCTCGAAAATTTCAATTTGGGATTCAGATCGTAAAACTCCTTGATCTTCATATGTTCGGGTGCCGTTTTCAAAACGGTTCTGGGGGTCATGATATCTTTTACCGCCATTTTTTTAAAATCAATGATGTTCTTGATCACCAAACTTTCTGATTCCTGAAAAACCCCTTCCTCCTGTGCTATATCAGCCATGGCATGGAAATCTTCACGGCTTACATTGATATTATGTGTGTTTTTACCCACGATCCTTGTCGTAAATTCCAGCAACCATAGGATGCCTGTGAATTTAAGAGGGAACATCAGTAAAACGATCGCTTTAGTTGAAAAATTAGCAAGATTTTTCCAATAATTTGCGCCAATTGATTTAGGAATAATTTCTGACAAGACCAATATCAAAAATGTCATAATCGCTGATACAATGCCAACTGAGTTATTTCCCGACCCAAAAGTCTTTTCAGCTTGCACCCCCACTAATATAGCTCCAACAGTGTGAGCGATGGTATTGACCGTTAAAATGGCGATTAAAGGATGATCTATGTTTTCCTTAAGTTTCTTTAAGGTTTTTGCATAACTTTTACCCTCATTCATCTTTACAGTAACATAAGTAGGGGTAACACTAAGTAAAACCGCCTCCAGTATAGAACAGAGAAATGAAAAACAAATAGAAAGAACGCCATATACTATTAAGAGGGTCATATATCTTGATTTAGGCAAATGTAATAAATTTAACATTTGACACTAAATTTTAGATCAAAAATGCGTGTTTTTATCCTTTTTGCAAAAGGTAATTTTCAATAAATTTAGTCAAGTGTTATGTTGAGACCAAGCAGCCAATAGGACTGCAGATCATTATCAATTGAGTCAAAAGTTGCGTCAGGATCTGAGGCCAGGTAATAATTAAGTGCTTCCTGTTTGTTTTTTCTAAGTCCAAAGTCAAATCCTACACCAAGTGATTTCCAAATGGTATAGCTAAATGAGTTGGTCCAGGTGTAATTTGAAAAATCAGATCCTTCATAGCTCATAAAAACAGAAAGATTGGATTTCAAATTCAAACCACCAAAGGATCTTGTATAATCGGCCACTACCTTAGCACCAAAGGTAGAATCATATTGTGAGTCACCTTTGCTGAACACGAAATTGTAGTTGGCTGGATGGATCACTACTACCAAATTATCTATTGGTGTCCAGGTTCCACCAACACCCAGATCAAGAAAACCAGGATCATTGAAATTCTGTATTAGCGTTGAACGGTATTCCATCAAAGCTGAGACAGCGAATGTTTTTGAGATCTTATAACCATACAGGGAACTCAGGCTAAAAACATCTGTCGCAACTTCATATGCGTCACTATCTGTAGGATCATCTTTGTCGTCGAACTTTACCCATCCAATATTGATGTTGGTAGCATTCTTCCAAAAATACTTTTCCTCCATAAGATCAGCATAGGCATTCAGGTTGATCCCGAAATTACCTACTGAAGAATTTGGAGATTCCTTTGAATACCAGTTATTGAATCCAGAAATACTACCTCCTATGGTTCCGGTCGCTTTAAGGCGCCAGCCCGGTAAAGCGTCAATTTGAGCCTGAATGGCATCAGCTTTTCCTTTTAAAACAGCAATTGAATCGTTCTTTTCAGTTTGTAAAGCTTTGAGTTCTTCTTTGGTCTGCGCATTTAAGCTGCTAAGCCCTAAGATGAAGCATAAGGCGAGTACTACTTTTTTCATGGGGAAATAATTTGGTTAATAAGCGGCAAAAATAACTAAAATAGAATAATAAATGAAGTTCTATTTTTTCTTTTTAAACAATGGCACACTGGAGCAGGCTTCTCCGAACATAAGCGAGCTCACCACAGGCACCAATCTTTGACACATAAGTGTATAAGCTGTCTCGGGAATTTTTTTATTTGAACATCCTTTAATGATTACCGGAGCATCTTTAAATTGTTCCAAAGAAATAGTTGAAATGATCTCCTGGAAAATTATATTTTCCAGTAAGTCTAAATTGCCAACTACAAATTTCTTTGCATAAGGAGTCAAAGAAGTACTGATCAGCAGATAGGCCCAAGAAGGAATAATAGCATCAGTTGAGCAGGTAATGGCAACATATTGGTTGAGGTATTGATCCCATTGATGCTGGCTTACAGATTCTCTAAATTCTTTTTCTTTTAAAATGAATCCTTCGTATAACCAGTCACTAATATCCAATACAAGTCTTTCTCCTTCCGGAAAAAAATCTTCCAGATCAAGTGTTTTCAGTTTACTATTGGCAACTCTATTTACTATTTCTCCTGACATGTGCAAAATCAATTGATGGCATTAATTCGAGTTTCAAGATCAAAGAAAACCCAATTCAAGTTTTGCTTCTTCACTCATCATATCCTGTGTCCAGGTTGGATCAAAAGTAATCTCAACTTCTGCGTTCCTCACTTCTTCTATAGACCGGATCTTTTCTTCTACCTCCATCGGAAGGGTTTCGGCAACCGGGCAGTTAGGAGAGGTCAGGGTCATCAAGACTTTAACATCCATATCTTCGTTTACAAAAACATCATAGATCAGACCTAATTCATATATGTCAACCGGAATTTCAGGATCAAAAATTGTCTTGATCATTCCAACAATCTTTTCTCCAAGATCTTCCTTTACTTTATCATTCATGGCGGTTCTTTAAAATCATTCTAAATAAGGCAAAGATACGTTAATGAAACTTTCCCACAAAATCGGAAAATCATCCATTTTTTGATTTATGGGCCAAGGCGAGTAACTTGATTTGTTTAACCATTGATAACAATCCATTGGCTCGTGTTGGAGATAAATGTTCCTTTAAGCCAATGGCATCAATAAAATACGGATCAACACTGAGGATGTCATCAGCAGTTTGATCATTATACACTCTCAAGAGCAATGAAATGATCCCTTTGGTGAGAATCGCATCACTGTCAGCTGTAAACAGTAGCTTTCCATCTGTATAATCAGCATGGAGCCAAACTTTAGACTGGCAGCCTTTGATGAGGTTATCATCAGATTTGTTGATCTCTTCTATTTGAGGAAGAGATTTCCCGTTTTCTATGATAAATTCATAGCGTTGCATCCAGTCTTCAAATAGATCGAAGTCCTCAATAATTTCTTCTTGTATTTCTTTGATAGTCATTTTTAAAACTTATTTTTGCAAAAATAAGTAATTTGAATTGACATGGGAAAACTTTTAATCGTTGGAACGGTTGCATTTGATGCTATTGAAACTCCCTTTGGAAAGACTGAAAAGATTTTAGGAGGTGCAGGAACGTATATTGGGCTTTCAGCTTCTCATTTTGGAGTGGAATCAGGATTGATCTCAGTAGTAGGAGGAGATTTTCCAGAAGAGTATTTACAAATGCTCAGAGATAAAAACATTGATACAACCGGAGTAGAAAAGATCAAAGAGGGGAAAACCTTCTTTTGGAGCGGGAAATACGATTATAATTTAAACACCAGAGAGACACTGGTCACTGATTTAAATGTTTTAGCCGACTTTAAACCTGTGGTACCAGAGGATTTCATTTACTGTGAATTTCTTATGTTAGGTAATTTACATCCGGCCGTACAAATGTCTGTGATCGATCAGATTCCAAAACGTCCAAAACTGGTGGTACTTGATACCATGAACTTTTGGATGGATAACACCATGGATGAGTTGCTCAAAGTGATTGCAAAAATTGATGTGATTACTATAAATGATGAAGAAGCAAGACAGTTAAGTGGTGAGTATTCTTTGGTGAAAGCAGCTCAAAAGATCCATGAAATGGGACCTGAATATGTAGTGATCAAAAAGGGTGAAAATGGTGCCCTACTTTTTAACGATGGAGAAATTTTCTTCGCACCGGCACTGCCTTTGGAAGAAATATTTGATCCTACCGGAGCAGGAGATACTTTCGCAGGAGGTTTTATAGGATATTTGGCAAGTACCCATGACGTATCTTTTGACAACATGAAAAGGGCGGTGATCTATGGTTCTAATTTTGCTTCATTTTGTGTGGAAAGGTTCGGAACTGAAAGAATGTTGAATTTGGGTCAGGAAGAAATTAAGACAAGATTGAAGCAATTCAAACAACTAACCCAATTCGAAATTGAACTAACCCATTAACAGCGTACAAAAATGAGTGATGCTATCAAACATGAATGTGGAATTGCAATGGTTCGATTGCTCAAACCGCTTCAGTATTATAAAGACAAGTACGGTACAGCTTTTTATGGGATAAATAAGATGTACCTGTTGATGGAGAAGCAACACAACAGAGGTCAGGATGGCGCAGGTTTTGCGAGTATAAAATTCGATGTTGATCCGGGAACAAGATACATTAGCAGAGTCAGATCAAATGAACAGCAACCTATTCAGGATGTGTTTGCCAAGATCAATTCTCGATTGAACGGGGTGATGAAAGAGCATCCGGAAAAAGCCAATGATCTTGACTGGCAATTTGCTCATTTGCCCTATTTGGGAAATGTATATTTGGGACATGTTCGTTATGGTACTTTTGGCAATAACAGTATAGAGAGCGTACATCCTTTCCTGCGTCAAAATAACTGGAAGCATAAAAACCTTATAGTTGCCGGGAATTTTAATATGACCAATTCAGGGGAATTGTTAAAAGAACTTATTGAATTGGGCCAGCACCCAAAGGAATATACAGATACGGTAACCGTCATGGAAAAAATAGGACATTTTTTAGACGATGAAGTATTGGATTTGTATTATAAATTCAAGCAGGAAGGGATTAGTAAAAAACAAGCTTCCCCTTTGATTGCAAAGGAATTGAACATTCAGAAAATATTGTCAAGGGCTTCAAAAAACTGGGATGGGGGTTATGCCATGGCAGGGATGATAGGACATGGAGATGCTTTTGTTCTTAGAGATCCCGCGGGTATTAGACCTGCTTATTACTACAAGGATGATGAAGTAGTAGTTGTAGCTTCC
>CBDULU010000003.1:0-22541 GCA_965368155.1 uncultured Flavobacteriaceae bacterium | reverse complement strand
CAATCAAGCATCACATAGGAATCCTTAACAAAAATTGACGCTCCACTCTTTAGCATTATAGTTGGAATTTGATTCGTAATTTCTTTTGGGAAATCTTTGACAGCACATCTTGGTGTTGCCGCTAAAGAAGATAGTAGTATCTGATCAGGTTTTACAAAGCTTACAGAAAATCTTGAATGCTTTTTTATATTGTGATAGGTATTATGTCGGGGTGTACATACAAATCCAAAAAAATCGGAAAATCCTAATGGTGTAGCCATGTGTTTGGGAGCCAGATCAAAGCCTTGTTCTTCCTTTGAGCCAACAACAACCAAAGGAGCCACCGTATAAAAGTGTTCCCAAATGGATTCTTTAACGTTTAAAGAAATAAAATCTTTAAAAGGATCTTTTACTTGCATATCACAACCTCATTTAAATCAAAACCCTATCTTATAAAGTTACTGAAAATGAAAATCTTAAACAAGTTTTAGGCCCAAATATTATATGGTATATAGCATAAAAAATGCGAGCCTTGGCTCGCATTTTTTATATGTAAAATTTTAAATAAGGATATAAATACTTATTCTTTATTTTCTTCGAGAGTTGCTACATGAGGTGCAACAGCAGCTTCTTCAACCTCTGTGCTTTTAACCTCTACTGTAGTTTCATCAACAACAACAGTTCCTTCAGCAGATTCCGAAACAACAACCTGTTCAGTAACCGTTAAAGACTTCATGTTATGTGCAGTTACTTCATCAGAATCCATTGCAATACTTGGCGCAATTACCAAGGCTACAACTGACATCAATTTTAAAAGAATATTTAAAGAAGGTCCGGAAGTATCTTTAAAAGGATCTCCTACTGTATCTCCAACTACAGCAGCTTTATGTGCCTCTGTCCCTTTTCTTCCTTGCTCTTCTATCATTTTTTTGGCATTATCCCAGGCCCCTCCGGCATTTGATTGAAAAATTGCCATAAGCACACCACATGTTGTCACTCCAGCTAATGTACCACCTAACATTTCGGCTCCACCAATAAATCCAATAGCAACAGGAACAGCTAAAGCCAATAATCCAGGAAATACCATTTCTTTAATAGATGCCTTCGTCGATATTTCAACACATTTATCATATTCAGCATAACCATCAGCTGCATCGAAAATAGCACGCTCTTCTTTTGAAGCCTTTGACATATCTGAATCATGTTTTTTCATGACTTCAAGAGCAGCTTTTAATTGAGGAATATCCCTGAACTGCCTTCTTACTTCTTCAATCATTGCCATAGCAGCTCTACCTACAGCATTCATCGATAAGGCTGAAAACACAAACGGAAGCATACCTCCCACTAATAATCCTGCCATGATCTTAGGCTGAGAAACGTCAATTGCAGTTACGTTTGCTGTCTTCATAAATGCCGCGAATAAAGCCAAAGCGGTAAGCGCTGCTGAAGCAATTGCAAAACCTTTACCAATGGCAGCGGTTGTATTTCCTACTGCGTCTAATTTATCTGTACGTTCACGCACTTCTTTTGGTAATTCCGCCATTTCAGCAATACCTCCGGCATTGTCAGAAATTGGACCGTATGCATCCACAGCCAATTGAATACCTGTGTTAGCAAGCATTCCAACGGCCGCAATTGCGATTCCATATAATCCTGCAAAATGATGAGAAACGATAATGGCTGCAGCAATCAATAAAATTGGAATTGCAGTTGACATCATACCAACACCTAAACCTGCAATAATATTTGTTGCAGAACCGGTTTCAGATTGCTTCACAATTGACATGACAGGCTTTCCACCAGTTCCTGTATAATATTCTGTTATTTTCCCTACGCAGAATCCTGCGATCAATCCTGCCAAAGTAGCATAAAAAACACCCATCGCACCGAATGGCAAGCCTTCAACACTTTCAGGGATCATTTCTGTTATAATAAAATAAGAAGCGACAATCATCAAAAATCCTGATCCGAATTCTCCAAGGTTTAAAGCCTTATGCGGACTACCTCCGTCTTTAACTCTTACAAAGAAGGTTCCAATGATGGACATTACGATACCTATGGCCGCTAAAACTAATGGAAGATAAACTGCTCCTAAACCATCAAACTCTGGCGTAAAGATAAAAGCGCCCAATACCATTGTTCCAATAATTGAGCCCACATACGATTCAAATAAATCGGCTCCCATACCAGCAACATCTCCTACGTTATCACCAACGTTATCTGCAATTGTTGCAGGGTTCAATGGGTGATCTTCAGGAATTCCTGCTTCTACTTTTCCAACAAGGTCAGCACCAACATCAGCTGCCTTTGTATAAATACCACCACCAACTCTTGCAAAAAGAGCAATAGATGAAGCTCCTAATGAAAAGCCTGATAGTACATTTAATACCATTGGGATATTCTCTTCTCCAGGCCACATACCTTGATAGATCATAAACAACCCACTAAGACCTAAAACTCCTAGACCAACAACTCCAAGACCCATAACAGCTCCTCCTGCAAAAGCTACTTCAAGGGCTTTCCCTAAAGATGTTCTGGCGGCTTGTGTTGTTCTAACGTTGGCTTTCGTTGCGGCTTTCATACCGATAAATCCAGCCAGAGCAGAACAAATGGCTCCTACAATAAATGAAATAGCAACCATCCAATGAGATCCTTCTTCATTATCTCCTTTAAAATAAAGTAAGATAGCTACTGCTATTACGAAAATCCCTAATATTTTATACTCCGCTTTTAAAAACGACATCGCCCCATCAGCAATGTGTTTTGCGATCTTGGACATTTTTTCATTCCCCTCGTCTTGTTTAGCTACCCATGCATTTTTAACAAATACAAATGCCAATGCAAGTATGCCAAACAACCACAAATAATTTACGATTAATTCCATTTTCAGTGTTATTTTTTTTTAGTGATTTGATTATTAAGGGGCTAAAAGTAATCAATATTATGTGATAAAAAAAACCACCATTAAGATAAATGGTGGTTTGTATTTAGAAGCTAATTTTAGGTTCTTTTTTATATCGTAAAGGTTCTTTTTTTCTTGTGTTCGCTATCTTCATAACGCTTTACACATTGATTGTATATTTTAATGGCCTCTTCTGCATTTCCCCATCCTCCGGTATCAACTTTTTTCTCTTCAAGATCTTTATATACCTGGAAAAAATGTTCAATTTCCTTAAGCCTGTGAGGGTTCAGATCAACAATATCCATTCTCTTACTATAAATAGGATCATTTACAGGTACGCAGATAATTTTTTCATCCGGTCCTTTTTCATCAGTCATATGAAACACACCAATAGGTCTAACTTCCATCACTACCATTGGATAGGTAGGCTCAGCACCTAAAACCAAAACGTCTAATGGGTCCTTGTCTAAGGCAAGTGTTTCAGGAATAAAACCGTAGTCACCAGGGTACATCATCGAAGAGAATAACATTCTGTCAAATCGAATTTTGTGTAATGTAAAATCGTATTCATATTTATTTCTACTCCCTTTTGGAATCTCAATTAGTACGTCAAAGGTTATTTGTTTTTTGGCACTCATATTTTAATTTTTTTGCAAAAATACAACTTTCAATGACTTTGGCTTGTATAAACCATAGATTTTAAAGTATATTTCAATAAAAAAGCCCCTTAAACGGCTGGTTTAACCGATATTTTTCATTCATTTTAAATCATGATTCCCTTTTTTATTGATATAATTGTTAAACATTTAAAAAGGACCAAACCATATTTAGATCATGATTAGGAAAATAGAACATGCATCATTGGAAATCAGTAAAATGATCTATTCGATCTTCCAAAGTTCTTACGCAGTAGAAGCTGCTATTTTGCAGCACAATGATTTTCCCCCCTTAAAAAGGACCATAATTGAAATTCAAGAAAGTCGGACTTTTTTTTATGGCTATTTTTTGGATGAAAAATTGTGTGCGGTGATGGAATTGGAAATTTACCAGGATCATATTCACATCAGAAGCCTGACCGTGGCTCCTCAATTCTTTAGACAAGGTATTGGATTTGAGCTTTTGCGATTTGTTCGTGATCAGTTTAACACAGCCTTGCTAACCGTGGAAACCGGTCATGGAAATACACCAGCTGTAAATTTTTACCTCAACTTTGGGTTCAAAAAGGATAAAGTCTTTATGACAGATGTCGGCATTGAAAAGATCTCGTTTACTTTGCGACCTAACTGACCCATTATCACAGACTATTTAACTTTTAAATTTTGCCATTCGACCCCCAAAAACTGGAGTCTAACCTTTAAGACCCTAATTATGACTGACTAAGCATGCTATTTTTCAATTTGATTTGTACATTTACAAATAGAATCAAAATGTCTTACCAAAAGTAAATTTTACCTATGAAATATCTGCTTACGATTATGTTACTCTTTACAGTTTTTGCAGCCTGTAAAAAAGAAACCAAAAATGATGAAAAAGAAGTCGTTCAAAAAGAACCTTCTCAAACTGAAACAGAAGATTGGATCTATCTTTTTGACGGAATATCAACAGAGGGCTGGAGAGCGTATAACGGAGAAACCCTTCCTCCGGGTTGGGTGGCCAAAGACAGCGTACTTACCTTTGATACTGAATTGGGGATGGAACAGGATTATACCGGTGGTCAGGATATCATTTATGCGGCTGAAGAATTTGATAATTTTGAATTATATGTTGAATGGAAAATACCTGAAGGAGGAAACAGTGGGATCTTTTATCATTTAAAAGAAGGGATACCGGGTGCCGGGCCTCCAGACATATCTCCTGAATATCAATTGATCGACGATGCAAATTACGCTTCTATTCACGATTTGACCTCTTATAATGAAAGTATGGGAGTTAAAGAAAATCTGGCAGATCTTCAAGATTGGCAAAAAACAGCTTCTGATTATGCCATGCATCCTGCCGATGCCTCCCAAAAAATATTGTATCCGGTTGGAGAATGGAATTCAACAAGGATCATTTTTACACCTGAAAGAGTAGAACATTGGCTTAATGGTAAAAAAGTAGTTTCTTTTGTTCCCTGGTCAGACGAGTGGCAAGCAAAAAAAAATGCGGGTAAATGGAAGGATGCAGATCTTTATGGCTCCTTTAAAACGGGATATATAGGATTTCAGGACCATTCGAGTCCTATTTGGTTTAGAAATATCAAGATTAGAAAATTATAAAACACAGCAGATGAAAAAAAGAGACTTTCTTAAAAGCACAGGAGCCCTAACATTAGGAGCATTTTTGCCATCCCCCCTTTGGGCCTTATCAACAAATAAAAAATTAAGAACCGCTCATATCGGTTTAGGAATTCAAGGGATTGCCGACCTTAAAGCTACAGCTGCCCATTCGGCAGTTGAGGTTGTAGCACTTTGTGATGTAGATTCTAAAATGCTTGCTGATGCCAAGAAAATGTATCCTGAAGCTGCTGTTTACGCAGATTACAGAATCATGTTAAATGAAATGGAGAAAGATATTGACGCGGTAATTGTGTCTACACCAGATCACACCCATGCCCCTGCATCAATGATGGCCATGGAAATGAATAAACCCGTATACTGTCAAAAACCGCTCACCCATCATGTAACCGAGGCCAGAGCGATGAGAAAAATGGCTAAAAAAAAGGAACTTGTTACCCAAATGGGCATTCAGGTTCATTCCTTTTATGATTATAAGCTCGCCACTATTCTTATTCAAAGTGGTATTATCGGGAAAGTTAAAACAGTTCGGGCGTGGTCGCCAAAAAACTGGGGCTATGATGGACCGGAACCTCAAGGATCAGACCCTGTTCCAGATAATCTAGACTGGAATCTTTGGTTGGGTACTGCTCCGGAAAGAGACTATAAAGATGGTTATTACCACCCCAGTAACTTCAGAAAAATACTTGACTATGGTTGCGGAACTCTAGGAGACATGGGAGTACATATTTTTGATACACCTTATAATGCCTTACAACTAGATGTGCCGAGGACGATTAAAAACGACTGTAGGCCTCCTAATGGATTTGGTTTTCCAGAAAAAAATATCGTTACCTACGAATTCCCAGGCACAGAGTATACGGCTGATACATTAACCTGGATCTGGCATGATGGTCCTGGTGCACCTGAATCTCATGAAGATCTAAAATTGCCAAATAATGACAAGCTACCTGATCAGGGTGCCATGTTCATTGGGGAAAAAGGGCGCTTGCTCCTGCCTCATTTTATGCAACTTCCCAAACACATCATTGATGGTAAATATGTTGATTTGGATCTCTCTGCTGTAAATAAAGAAGAAGTAGGACCTCCAACAAGTAATTATAATAAGGAAAGTAATAAGCACTACCATCAGTTTGTTGATGCCTGTTTGGGTAATGCGGAAACTACAGCTCCTTTTTCATATGCAGCAAGGTTAACTGAAACAATTCTACTTGGTGTGATCGCAGGACGTTTCCCTAATAAAACTTTGCATTGGGATAATGAAAAGGCAAAATTTGCTGAAGAAGAGGCTAACGCCTTTTTGGATGCACCTTACAGGAAGTTTTAGAAAATAAAACGAGTTATTTAAAATAGTCGGATCCTTTGTAAAGAGGATTCGATTATTTTATCAAACTTGGTAAAATTTTCCTTTTACTACTATACGGTTTCATTTACGCAGTCATTGTCTTTTTTCTAAACTTGTTGCCTAATACAATGTAAACATCATGATTTATGAATATTCAATTCATCATATATGCTGCGTGCCTGTTTTTTATCTCCGAAATGCTTCTGTTGATTTCAAAGCGTTCGAAAAATAAAACCCTAAAGACAGGAAACGATAAATTGTCTCTACTCTTCATTTGGGTCTCCATTACATTGAGTATGACTTTTGGATTCTTTATGGCAAATTATCAGTTATGGGATTCGTCAAATAAGGCTATTGCCTATATCGGATTGATTTTGTTTTGTTTCGGAATTATAATCCGCTGGGCTTCAATTCTGCAACTTAAGAAAGAATTTACAGTGGATGTAGCTATTCATAAGGATCATCAATTGAAAATCGATGGCCTGTATAAATACACCCGTCATCCAAGTTATTCCGGACTCCTCCTCATTTGTTTTGGCCTCTCCATGGGTATGAATAGCCTCTTTTCAGCGTTTGGGATTCTTCCTGTGGTCATTGCCGTTCTTTATAGAATCAAAGTAGAGGAAGCAATTTTAATTCAGGAATTTGGAGAAGTTTATAAGGACTATATGGAAAATACGGGTAAATTAATACCTAAAATATTCTAAAGCATGTATTGTGTGCCGAATTCGCAGAGCCAAAGGCGTTAAAAGGCATGACTCGATACTTAAGTTTCTTTTTGATTTATCGGTTTTTGGATATTCTTGATAATAGCCTAACTTTAAATCCTCTTTAACTAACCTTAATACTCCTTCAATATGAATCGCTCTTTATTGTTTTTCCTTCTTGGTGCCTTCCTGCTTTCTGTTTCTTGTCAGCAAGAAAATAAAATACCTCTTAAACTATCTGCATTATTTTCTGATCATATGGTACTTCAGCAAGATAAAAATGTATCCATATGGGGCAAATATACCCCGAACAATGAGGTCAGCGTTAAGGGTAGCTGGGGTGATGAAATAACAACAAAATCAGATGCCAATGGACTCTGGAAACTGGAATTACCTACACCAGAGGCCGGAGGTCCATATAGTTTAAGCGTAATAACCAAAGACAGTACAGCTGTTTTTAATGACGTACTAATTGGTGAGGTATGGTTAGCATCAGGGCAGTCAAATATGCAAATGCCTTTAAAAGGATGGCCCCCTAATGATTTGATTCAAAATTCATCAGCCGAAATCGCAGCGGCAGATCATCCTCAGATCAGGATGTTTACGGTTCCGTGGACCTTATCAATTAACCCCTTGGATTCTGTTAAAGGTCAATGGGCCATCTCAAGTAAAGAAACTGCCGGAGATTTTAGTGCAACAGCGTACTTTTTTGCCAAAAGATTACAAAAAGAACTTCAGGTTCCTGTAGGAATTATCCATAGTAGTTGGGGTGGCACAGTAGCAGAGGCCTGGACCAGTGAACCAAGTTTAAGAAAACTGGGCGATTTTAATGATGCTTTGGACCTCTTAAAGAACCCTGAGACCTTTCAGCTTGTCGATAATTGGTTCAGTCAATTTCCATCACAAGATTTTCCTGAGACAAAAGAGCAATGGGAGCAAATGGAATTTGCAGATCTCGATGCCGCAAAACTCGAATTTGATGATTCAAAATGGACTTCAATTGAAATTCCTGGCCCCATAGATCAATTGGAAAACGGGGCGTTCGATGGGGCTGTTTGGATCAGAAGGACCTTCGAAATTTCTGATACTTCTTCAGATTATCTCCTTAAAATTGGAGCCATCGATGATATGGATGCCACTTATGTCAATGGCGAAAAAATAGGAGGTCTTGCAGGAGAGGGCTTTTGGAATGTAAAAAGAGAAATGGTTGTGCCAAAAAGCCTGCTAAAAAAAGGAAGCAATGTGATCGCAATACGGATTATTGATACCGGTGGGGGTGGTTCAGTAGATGGACCAATCGAATTGACATATTCTAATGGCAGCGCTATTTCTTTAAATGGCTCGTGGAAATCCTTGATCATTGCTGAGATCTATTTAGGAAAATTCTATGGATACGGACTCAAGAACGCCATCGAGAACCGCCCTGATATATTACAATTAAACCCAAACTTGCCCAGTGTACTTTACAATGCGATGATCAATCCTTTGGTTCCATATAGCATTAAGGGAGCGATCTGGTATCAGGGCGAAAGCAATGTAGGACGAGATTTACAATACAGACGCCTGTTTCCTGCCATGATCACTGACTGGCGTGAACAATGGGAAAGTGAATTTCCGTTTTACTTCGTTCAAATAGCACCGTTCGTGTACAATCCTGATCCTGCTATGCAGATCTCACAAAATCTAAGAGAGGCACAAAGGCTTTCTCTAAGCACTCCAAAAACAGGTATGGTGGTCACGCTGGATATTGGCAACCCTAAAAATATTCATCCTGCCAATAAACAGGATGTAGGATCGAGGCTTGCAGGCCTGGCATTGGCCAACGATTATGGTATGAATCTCGTGGCCTCGGGCCCTTCCTTTAAAGGCTTACAACAAGCGGGTAATAAACTGATCCTGGAATTCGACCATGTGGGTACCGGACTAAAGTCTAGCGAAAAAACACTTACGGGCTTTGAGGTTGCAGGAGCCGATAATCAATATGTGGAAGCGAGGGCTTCAATAGTTGGCAATACAGTAGAAGTAATGGCCACTGGAATTTCTACACCTGTCTATGTAAGATATGCCTGGAGAGATGATAGCCTTGCTAGCCTTTTCAATCAGGAAGGGCTTCCCGCATCTTCCTTTAGCTCAGAAGAATAATTCAGATAAAATTTAAAATAGTTTATGGGAAACCTCAACCATCCTGAAAAAAAATTAGCCAGCTCAAGAATTCAGGTCGTAGATGCCTTACGCGGATTTGCGGTTATTGCCATACTTTTGGTGCATAGTGTGGAGCATTTTATTTATCCGGTTTATCCTGACGTTGAAAATCAAGCAGCATGGTTAACTATTTTAGACAAAAGTACCTTTACCCTGACCTTCGGATTATTCGCAGGAAAGGCATATGCCATATTTGCGCTTCTTTTTGGATTTACTTTTCATATTCAGTTTTCAAATCAGCAAAAAAAAGGACTTGATTTTGGCTGGCGGTTTATCTGGCGCTTAGTATTGCTCTCATTATTTGCAACACTTAATGCTGCATTCTTTCCTGGTGGCGATGTCTTGCTGCTATTTGTATTTGTTGGAGGTTTTTTGGTATTGGTTCGCCATTGGACTGATAAAAGTATATTGATCCTGAGCATTATTCTCTTGCTGCAACCCGTGGAATGGTTTCATTTTATCATGAGTTTGACCACTAGTGACTATAGTTTACCCAATTTAGGTATTGGTCCTTTATACGGAAAGGTCATTGGGATCGCAAAAACCGGAGAGTGGTTACCCTTTTTAAAAGCCAACCTATGGACGGGTCAAAAAGCCAGTTTGTTTTGGGCCATTGGTTCGGGTAGGTTTTTACAAACTGCGGGCCTTTTCCTTCTGGGACTATATATTGGAAGAAAAGAGTTTTTTATTTCTTCTAAAGAAAATATCAATTTTTGGGTCAAAACCCTCATTGTTGCTGCGATTGTTTTTGCTCCCTTATATATGTTTAAAGTGCAGTGGTATGACGAATCTTCCACCCCAATCATAAAAAGAACAGTTGGAGTGGTTTTTGACATGTGGCAGAAACTTGCTTTTACTTTTATATTGGTGGCTTCCTTTGTTTTGGTCTGGCAAAATAAGAAGTTTCAGAAAAGAAGTAAGAATCTAACTTATTATGGCAAAATGAGTTTGACAAATTATATTTCTCAATCGTTGATCGGTGCGCTTATATTCTTCCCAATTGGATTGAATTTAGCACCCTACACCGGTTATACCCTGAGTTTGTTGATAGGCTTTGTCATTTATTTCTTTCAAGTTCGATTTTGTAAATGGTGGTTAAGCAGGAATTCTCATGGTCCCTTGGAATATATTTGGAAAAAGGCTACCTGGATAGGAGCAACTAAACGATAAAATTATAAACTTAGCGTGGTCTTCGTAACACAATTACCATCCGTGACACTTATAATAGACATGTGATAAAACTATTCTTATGAAATCAAACTTTTTATGTATCCCATTCATGTTTATCATGATGTTTTCGGTCGTAGCTCAAAATTCAATTCCTCCTTATCAAGCAGTAGATCCAGAATTGCATGCTGCGATTAAGAACATGGATCTTGTTTTTTTCGATGCTTATAATTCATGTGACATGGAAAAACAGCAAGAAATCTATGCAGAAGAGATTGAGTTTTTTCATGACAAGTCTGGGCTAAGCACTTCAAAATCTGATATTTTGGCTGCCACAAAAAATAACATTTGCGGAAAAGTGACCAGAACCTTGGTTGAGGGAAGTATAGAAGTGTATCCTATTCATGACTATGGAGCCGTTGAAATCGGTTACCATAAATTCTTTAATAATCAGGAACCTGATGCCCCTTCCAATCCAAGTAAATTTATTATCCTTTGGAAAAAGGAGATGGAGAATTGGAAAATTACTAAAGTCATCAGTTTACACTAAATCATACCCTATGAAACAGATCAATATCCATATCGCATTAATGTACCTATTTCTTCTTTCCTCTTTCCAAAATGACATCTTGGCCCAGGACATGATCTCGAGCGACAAGACAAATCAATTTTTGGAAATGGAATCAGCAAAAACAAAAGGCTTTCAATGGCTCAATCAGCCAAAAAATCATGCGTTTTCAAAGGGTGAACTAGATATTGAAGTTGAAGGAAATACAGATTTTTTTATAGATCCTGAAAGCAAAAAAGCCACAGCCACTGCTCCTTACCTGTACAAGGAAATAAAAGGCGATTTTGTTGCTACGGCTCTGGTTCAGCCTGATTTTAAGGATCAATGGAACGCAGGTGCATTGTTGATGATGATCGACGATACACATTGGATCAAATTCGCTTTTGAAAATTCTGACGCCACAGGTAAAAGTATTGTAAGTGTAGTCACCCGCATGGTATCAGATGATGCCAATGGGGCCATTTTAAATAATTCGGATCAAATATGGTTAAAAATGATCCGAAAAGAGAACTTATATGCCTTGCACTGGTCTTTGGATGGAAAAAAATATAACATGTGTCGTTTGGCTGCCATGCCAAAAGCTGAAAAAGTGAAAATCGGATTGGAAGCACAGAGCCCTGTTGGGGATGCAGCACATCATAAATTTCTATATTTCAACCTTGAGTCAAAAACGGTCAAGGACCTGAGAAAAGGAGAGTAGTATATCTTATAAAAAAAATAGCTGATTTTATTCATTTTCTTCCTGATTTGACACGGGATAAACATGAAACTATTGCTTATCTTTGATAGGTAAAACAAGCATAAATGAAATATAGGAGGTTAGGTAAAAATGGGCCTGAAGTTTCTGAGATTGGCCTGGGATGTTGGCAACTTGGCGCTGATTGGGGCGATCCTGTCTCAGAAGAGCTGGGTTTGAATATTCTTCAGGAAGCCGTATCTCAAGGTGTTACTCTATTTGATACTGCAGATGTTTATGGTCAGGGCAAAAGCGAATCACTTATTGGTACATTTTTAAAATCCGAAAAGAAACCCTTACAGGTCATCACTAAATTCGGAAGAGGCAATGGCGTATATCCGGATAATTATTCTAAAAAAACACTATTCGATTCGGTTGAAAAATCGCTTGAAAGACTGGGTGTAAACTCCCTGGACTTGATACAACTGCATTGCGTTCCTCAGGAGGTATTGGTTAATGGAGCTATTTTTTCATGGCTTAGAGATCTTAAAAATCAAGGCTTGGTCAAGAATTTCGGCGCCAGTATTGAAACCATTGAGCAAGGATTGATCTGTATGGAACAAGAAGATCTACTTTCTCTTCAAGTCATTTTCAATATTTTTAGGCAAAGGGTAGTGACCGAACTTTTTCCCAAGGCCTTGGAAACCGGCACCGGTATTATCGTAAGGTTGCCCTTAGCCAGCGGTTTATTATCAGGGAAATTTGATTCTTCTACTACATTTTCTTCGAATGATCACAGGAATTACAATAGAAACGGTGAAGCCTTTAATGTTGGTGAGACCTTCGCAGGTTTACCTTTTGAAAAGGGGCTTGAAATAACCGATCAGCTAAAAAAATCATATGCTCCTAGAGAAATGAATATGGCCCAATTCGCGCTTCGTTGGATTCTGGATCATGAGGCTGTAAGTTGCGTAATTCCCGGGGCCAGCAAAGTTCAGCAGGTGCATTCTAATGCTCATGCATCGGCTATTCCGCCCCTGACGGAAGACTTACACAGAAGGTTAAACAACTTTTACAAACATGACATTGACCAATTTATCAGGGGTGCTTATTAGGGTTTTGACGCTTTGATCTAAAAGATTTTAGCTATAGAAATATTGTAATCTATTACATATGAAACATATCAAAGTAATCGCATTTGACGCAGATGACACCTTATGGGTGAATGAACCTTATTTCAGGGAAGCTGAAGAAAAATTCAGTAATCTTTTGGAAGATTTTCTACCACATCACAGCGTACAAAAGGAATTGTTCAAAACCGAAATGGACAACCTGTCCTTATACGGCTATGGGATAAAGAGTTTTATGTTAAGTATGGTAGAAACGATAGGTCGAATTACCAATGATACTGCTGATATTAAATTAGTCAATAAAGCTCTTAACCTGGGAAGAGAATTATTAAATAAACCCGTTGAAATTCTTGACGGTGTCCAAGAGGTCCTCACTCAGTTAAACGGAGGGTACCGATTGGTGATGGCCACCAAAGGTGATTTGCTGGATCAGGAACGAAAACTGATCAAATCAGGCTTAGAAAAACACTTTCATCATATTGAGATCATGAGTGATAAAAAAGTATCTGATTATGCCAAACTATTAAAACATCTGGATTGCAAACCAGAACATTTTTTAATGATTGGAAATTCTGTAAAATCGGATGTCATACCTGTCTTGGAATTAGGGGGATTTGCGATTCACGTGCCTTATCACACTACCTGGGCCTATGAAAAAGTAGACATCAAAATTGACGACCCCAAATTTTTTGAAGCCGAAACGATAGAGCATATTATTGATTTTCTTTAATATTTATCCTAAAGACAAACCCCATGAAAATACATTTACTTTCATTTTTCCTGCTTGCGCTGCTGCTAGGATGTAAAAAAGAAAAGGAAACTTCCAAAGCCGAAATAAACTATTTAGATGTGGGCTATATTGAAGTTATAGATAAGGAATTGAACCAAGTCCTTGATCCAACATCAAAACTTGAAATTCTTTCTGAAGCACATGACTGGACAGAAGGTCCACTTTGGTTGGAAGGCAGTAAAACGCTTCTTTTCTCTGACATTCCAAGAAATACCGTATACAGCTGGGATAAGGAAAATGGAACAAAGGAGTACCTTAAGCCTTCCGGTTTTACTGGTGCGCATTTTGAAGGTTCCGAACCTGGTGCCAATGGATTACTTTTAGATCCGGAAGGATACTTGGTCTTGTGCCAGCATGGCAACAGGCAAGTGGCCAGAATGAATTCTGATCTTGATAGTCCAAAACCTGAATTCACCACTTTGATCAACACTTTTGACGGGAAAAAACTGAATAGCCCCAATGATGCTGTATATGATTCCAATGGCAACCTTTTTTTTACGGATCCACCTTATGGATTACCCAAACAAATGGAAGATCCTGAAAAAGAATTGAAATTTCAAGGGGTTTACAGATATGACCCATCGGGAGACCTTCACATCATGGATGCTGAATTGAGCCGCCCCAATGGAATTGCTTTTTCTCCTGATGAAAAAACATTATATGTAGCGAATTCAGATCCTGATCGTGCTATATGGATGGCTTATGACATGGACCCTACCTCCGGTATTCTTTCAAAAAAAATATTCTTTGATGCTACAGTATTAACCCCTAAGGAAAAAGGCCTACCTGATGGCTTAAAAGTGAATGATGCTGGATATTTATTTGCCACAGGACCTGGAGGTATATTTATCTTTAGTCCCTCAGGCAAGCATCTTGGAACTATAAAAACAGGTCAGGCAACGGCAAATGTTGCCTTCAACGCTGATCAAACAATTTTATTTATCACTGCAGATTCCTATGTATTGCGATTAAAACTAAAATAGATATAGCTCATGATTATAGCTATGCCGTGGTTGGTCATCCAAACAGGGATTACCTTTGGATACTTTGTAGAACTCCACAAATGGATGATCAGAGGTATAATGCTATTGTTGATCGAATAAAGAAAAAGAATTTTGATGTTAGTAAGTTGAGAAAGACGGTTCAAGCAGATAAGAATTGAGGTTGATGAACTTTGAATAAGTCATATCCGTACAGATTGTCTTATCTTACATGACCAAATCAGTACCTTATTTCTATGTCTGAAAAGAAGAAAGAACATCCTGCGAAAAAAGAAAGATTACATCCGCGAAATAAACATCGGGAGCGCTATGATTTTAAGGTGCTGATCGATTGCTCACCTGAATTAGCCCAATTTGTCACTGAAAATAAATACGGTGATCCAACCATTGACTTTTTTAATGCCGAAGCTGTAAAAACGTTGAATAAAACCCTGCTTCTGCACTACTATGGCTTGACTTATTGGGATATTCCCTCGGGATACCTTTGCCCTCCTATTCCGGGAAGAGCTGATTATATACATCATATGGCTGATGTGTTAGGCGCAAGTAACTCAGGAAAAATCCCAAGAGGGAACAACATCAAATGCCTGGATATTGGGGTGGGCGCAAATTGTGTTTACCCAATTATCGGCAACAGCGAGTACGGCTGGTCGTTTATAGGTTCTGATATTGATCCGGCTGCCATAGCTTCTGCCAACAAAATAATTGAGTCAAACCCAAATTTAAAAGGAAACGTAGACTGCCGTTTACAGGCCAATAGCAAAGATGCTTTTGCCGGAATTCTTCAAAAGGACGAACTGATCGATGTATCGATTTGCAATCCTCCGTTTCATGCTTCATTGGAGGAGTCTCAAGCAGGCACACTTCGCAAACTTAGTAACCTGAAAAACAAAAAGATCAAAACACCTGCGTTGAACTTCGGAGGAAAAGATGGTGAATTGTGGACAGAAGGCGGTGAGAAAAGATTTATACTGAACATGATCAGGCAAAGCAAACAGTTTGGGAAATCTTGTTGTTGGTTTTCAACCCTGGTGTCAAAACAATCTAATCTCAAATATATATACCGAGAACTGGATGAAATCATGGCTGAAGAGTATAAAACTATCCCAATGGGTCAGGGCAATAAAACAAGTAGAATTGTAGCCTGGACATTCTTGAGTGTAGCGGAAGAAAAAAAATGGATGAAAGACCGATGGAATGGCGAATAAATGAAAAAATAGGAGAATCAGGAAACGCTGTTTTACATGACCCAAATAAGTATATATTAGACGTCTGAATTTAGATGTTTTCGGGTAATGATCATATGTAGCAAATGCCGGTAATGGTGCCTTATAGAATTAAAGAATCATTGAAATGAATATTATTGGAAGAATAGATAAAGCGGATTTCCCAGAATTAAATTTACAAGAAATTGATGTCAAAGTTGACACTGGTGCCTATACGTCGTCAATTCATTGTCATGAAGTTAAAGAAGTCGAATTAAATGGAGAAAAACACATCGAATTCAAAGTCTTAGATCCATCACATCCTGAATACGAGGAGAATGTTTTTAAAGTAAAAAACTATAAAGATAAGGCTATAAAAAGCTCTTTTGGAAACGTCGAGCATCGGTTTATCATAAAAACCAATATTTTCATTTTTGATCAAGAATATCCGATAGAACTCTCATTGAGCGATCGAAGTGATATGAACTTCCCTATATTACTGGGAAGAAAATTTTTAAATAGAAGATTTTTAGTAAACACCTCTTTAAAAAACGTTTCCATCAAATCAAAATGGAAGAAAAATAAAAATAGTTAGTATTGCCTTAACCATATAAAAGATAATTATGAAAATTGCGATTTTATCAAGAAATCCAAAATTGTATTCTACCAGAAGATTAGTAGAAGCAGCTAAAGAAAAAGGACATGAAGTTATAGTAGTTGATCATTCAAAATGTATCCTCGAGCTAGAAAGGAAAAATCCAAGGGTATATTACAATGGAGCATATTTAGATGACATAGATGCCATAATTCCTAGAATTGGAGCGTCCGTTACATTTTACGGTACATCGGTCGTTCGTCAGTTTGAGATGAGGCGCATATTTTCGGCCGTAGAGTCTCAAGCTTTGGTCAGATCCAGGGATAAACTAAGAAGTTTACAAATCTTGGCAAGAGCAGGTGTTGGTTTACCCAAAACGGTATTCACCAATTATTCAAAAGATGTTGATCATGTCATTGAGTCTGTTGGAGGTGCGCCTTTGGTGCTAAAATTATTGGAAGGTACACAAGGATTAGGCGTCGTATTGGCAGAAACCCACAACGCGGCAAGTTCTGTTATTGAAGCATTTAATGGTTTAAAGGCCAGGGTAATTGCCCAACAATTTATCAAGGAATCTGGTGGAGCAGATATTCGCGCATTTGTTGTGGATGGAATCGTTGTTGGTGCTATGAAGCGTCAGGGGAAGGAAGGAGAATTCCGTTCTAACCTGCACAGGGGAGGAAGTGCCACAATTATTGAATTATCCGATCAGGAGGAATTAACAGCGATTAAATCAGCCAGAGCCATGGGACTTGGTGTTGCAGGCGTTGACATGTTGCAATCGTCAACTGGCCCTTTGGTTTTGGAAGTCAATTCATCTCCTGGCTTAGAAGGTATTGAAGCCGCTACCAAAAAAGATATTGCAAAAGAAATTATCAAGTATCTTGAGAGAAATGTCGAATAGTGAATTTATTATTCTAGGTAAAGAAATTAAAAAAGGGGAAGGTGCTATTCTTGAAATGGATGTTGCTAAACTTCATACAAGAAATAGTTTGCGTATTCCTGTAATTATAGAACGAGCTTTGCACGATGGCCCTGTTTTACTATTAATGGGAGGAGTGCATGGAGACGAATCAAATGGTGTTGCCATTTTACGTGAGATCATTCGGAAAAAATACAATAAACCAAAAAGGGGCACAATCATTTGTATTCCTGTTTTTAATGTTTTTGGCTATTTAAACCAGTCAAGAGAATTTCCGGATGGACGAGATTTAAATAGAATGTTCCCAGGCTCGGCAAGCGGATCCTTGGCAAGTCAGTTTGCTTATAAATTTTCTCATGAAATCGCTCCATTGGTTGATTATGTTGTGGACTTTCATACAGGGGGGGCAGGAAGAGAGAACTTTACAAATGTGAGATGTGTTTTGCAAGAAGAAAAAACCTTTGAGCTCGCCAAGGTATTTGGCGCACCTTTTATCGTGAATTCTAGCTATATCCCGAAATCCATTAGGGAAACAATCCATAAGATGGGGAAAACTATTTTACTCTTTGAAGGGGGGAAATCTCTTGAACTGGACCAATCTGTTATTGATTTCGGAGTTAAAGGCGCTTTAAATATCATGAAACATTTACATATGCAGAATGGTGAAATAATTGTTAAAGAGGAGCCTGTAATTGTGGAAAAAAGTAAATGGTTGCGTGCTCCTTATTCAGGAATGTTCCAATCACAAGTAAAAAATGGTAGCAAGGTTAAGCATAAAGAAATTTTAGGTAAGATTTTTGATCCCTTCGGAGAATTTGAAAAAAAGGTCATCGCCCCTTTTGATTGCTATATTTTCGGCTTGAATACTGCTCCTATTGTTCATAAAGGGGATGCCATCTTTCATGTCAGTATTGAAACAGCATAAAATGAGTACTTCAATTAAAAACATACAATTTCTACTATTAACAACTTTTATAGTTTTTCAAGTAAATTCAATCTTGGGACAAACTTCTCTGAAAGCAATTGGCTTGAAAAGTGGAAAATACCATGTTGGATTTAAACATTATCAAACAGTTGATAGTACACGAACCTATAAAAGAATATTTGATTGGAGTAATAAAAGCATGTTTAGACCTATCCCAATCAGCATTTGGTATCCTTCAAATATCAAACCTAAATCTCTTGAACCAATGAGGGTTTTAGACTATATGGAAATCCTAAAAGAAGAAGAAGAATGGGAGTATCTGCCGAATGAGCAAATACTAAACTGGTTTTACTATGCAAATACGCCTTCAAATCAAGGTCACTTGTTAGAGACGACTATTGCTTACGCTGAAATTGAACCCATGAAAGGGAAACATCCGGTAGTTATTTATGCCCCTGGTCAGGAGCTCTCTTCAATAGAGAATTTTGCACTTTGCGAATTTTTAGCAAGTCATGGATATATCGTTATTTCAAGTCCAAGTCGAGGAACTGATAATCGATTTTTCCAAAATGTGGAAAAAGGTATGGAAACCCAAGCCAGAGATATTGAATTTCTTATCAAAGAAATTACACTAGTATCAAATGCTAACTTAGATCAAATTGCAACTATGGGCTTTAGTTTTGGTGGTCTGTCTAATGTACTTGTTCAAATGAGAAATGACAAAATTAAAGCTATTGTAAGCCTGGATGGCGCTATTAAGTATCAATATGCTACCCTTAAAAAATCTCCCTTTTTCAATATTGAAAAAGTAGTTGTGCCTTTTATACATATGTCCCAAAAGGATATTCCTGAAGACGTATTAAAAGATGACAACATAGATGCGAGTTTAAATGACAATTTTGAGTTTTATGATAGTCTTACCAAAAGTCAAGCCTATCAGCTAAAATTTGAAAACCTAACGCATTCATATTTTAGTACATTGGGTGTGCTTTTCCAACAACGAGATAAAAGACAGGATAAAAGTGATGCTGAAATTATGGAATCCTATGCTTTGATCTCGACGTATACCTTAAACTTTTTAGATGCATTTTTAAAAAATGATGGGGACGCTTTACAGTTTCTTGAAAGAGATCCAGTCGACAATGGTATTAAAAACGGACTGATCCTTAAAAAAGCAAAAGAACCTGAAACTGTTGCATTCACTTTTCAGGATTTTAACGATTTGGCATCCAAACAGGATTACAAGAATCTAAGAGAACTTTACAACTCGATTTTAAAGAGTAACCCAACTTTTGAACTTCCTGAAGGCAACCTGAATAATCTGGGACTACAACTGGTTTTCAATCCTGAGACTTCCGATGAGGGAATATCTGTGTTTCTGTTAGCGACGCATCTTTATCCCAATTCTGCCAATTTGTTCGATAGTCTGGCTGAGGCCTATTTGCATATAGATAACAAAGAAAAGGCAAAGATAAATTTTGAGAAATCATTAGAAATGAATCCGGAAAATCAAAATGCGATTGACCGATTAAAGCAGCTTGGGGAATAGAGCAAGAATCTATCAACTTAAATAAAAAATAAAGTAACCATTCTTTCCAAAATTTATGATGTATTAGAATGTACAATGAATAAGAGCACAAACAAATCACACAACACTAGAAATAAGCCCAAAATATCCAAGAATATATGACCAATAGAATAACCTCGTATCTTACCCTATTCCTATTATTATTTATCCTTTTTCTGCCGTCATGCGAATCAAAAAAAAAGCCATCCAGGCATCCTGAGCAAATTGACTTTTCCAAAAAACAGGTCTATCAATTTTTAAAAGTGGGCGATAGCGTTCAAATGGCATATTTAGACCTGGGAAATATAGATGACCAAGTTGTTCTTTTGCTCCATGGCGAACCGGGTAGTGCATTTCTTTATCGAAATATTGCTCCTCAAATTGCAGCCCAAGGCTTTAGAGTAATTATACCAGATTTAATTGGCTTTGGATATTCCGATAAACCTAATAATCCTGATTTAATTTCTTATTCCAACCAAACTCTATGGCTCACCAATTTCATTGAAAAGTTGGATTTAACAGATATCCATTTATTTGCTCATGATTGGGGAGGTATGATAAGTCTTCGGATTATTGCCCAGCACCCGGAAAAATTCAAAAAAGTAGCGGTATCCTATGCTTACCTTTTTGAGGGCGACGAAGAAATTCCTGAAAGCTTCATTGGCTTTCAAAATTATGCTCAAAATGATCCTGGATTCTCCGCAGGAAATATTATTGATTGGGGCAGCCATAAAAAAATACCTGATTCTATCAAAGCTATTTACAATAGCTACTATACATCGATAAGTGATTTTAATGCTATAAGAAAGTTCCCTACAATGATTCCAACTCAATTAAATGATCGAGAGGCTATTTTGAATCGTGAACTAAACAAAAAGCTATGGTCCTTTCCTAAACCTTTTATGACTATTTGGGGGAATCATGAAGATCTGATGTGGCAAGGAAAGGATACTATTTTACAAAAAAATGTTCTTGGCGCTAAAAACAGAACTCACTATCTTTTAGAATCCAGTCATTTTATTCAAGAAGACCAGCCGGAAGAACTCAGGCAAATTCTAATAAGATTTTTTTCATTCAATTAAGTATATTGCCTGCTTATTTGTAATCCCGAAGGGCTTTATAAAAACGATAGGGATTATTTAAAAAATAACAATGACAGAACGAAAAAAACAAGCAAAATTAATACGACTATTTAGAAAGATTCACAGGACCATGGGTGTATACTTGTTTGTTTTGTTCTTCATAGTTTCTATTACAGGCTTACTTCTTGGATGGAAAAAAAACAGCAATGGAATCATTCATCCAACATCAAAACAAGGGGTTTCAACTAATGTAAAAGATTGGTTGCCTCTTGATTCATTACAAACAATAGCATTTCAAGCTTTACAAAACTCGGTTAAAAAAGATATAAATTTAGACCTTCAAAGGATCGATGCAAGGCCTGAAAAAGGGATCGTCAAATTTGTTTTTGAAAATCATTATTGGGGAGTTCAGCTGGATGGCACAACAGGTGAAGTGCTTTCAATTAACCACAGACGTTCAGATTTAATAGAGAATATTCATGATGGTCGTGTTTTGGATGTATTATTTAAAACGGAGGGAGAAATCATTAAGTTGATCTATACCACTACGATGGGACTGGCTCTATTCACATTTACGGCTACGGGATTTTGGCTGTGGTATGGGCCTAAAAGAATGAGAAAAGTGAATAAAAAACTATAATAATGATAAGAACAATTACAGTATTAATCTTGCTTTTGGCTGTCTTTTCAAAAGTATCTGGGCAGAGTGAGACATTTCCTTCTGATCCAGAAAACGCCACATTTATAACCAATGACATCAAAAACTTTTGGATTGCTTTTGACGCTATTGAAGATTCAGAAAATAATCCTTTTGAGGATTATATAAGCAATGGAACCTTGGGGCTTAAAGGATTTATCCCTCAGCGGATCATCAATGCTGACTCTTTGCTGCTAATGGTAAATAAGAGGAAACAGGATTATGAAAAAATGAGAAGTATAGAAGCTCAAATTAAAGAAAAGGAAAAATTGATCAAGCCCTATTTTTATGGCTTGGAATACTGGTATCCTGATGCGGTATATCCTCCTGTTTATTTTGTAATTGGTCGCTTCAATAGCGGTGGAACTTCTTCCGAAGATGGGCTATTGATCGGAGCTGAAAAGTTAACAAGTCTAGACCATCTTGCTGAATTGGTTATTCATGAATCGATCCATTTCCAGCAGAAATGGCCAGGGGAAGAACCTAATTTACTGCAACAATCCATTTTGGAAGGTTCGGCCGACTTTGTGGCAGAACTCGTAACGGGTATTGTGGGCAATATTGATGCAAAAAAATATGGCAACGGGCATAAGGACGCATTATGTAAAGAATTTATTCAAGTAATGTCTAAAGGTAATTTACAAGATTGGTTGTATGGAACTAGTGGTAAAGACGATAGACCGAATGATTTAGGTTATTGGATGGGATATGAAATCGTGAAGGCTTATTTTGAAAAATCAGCAGATAAAAAACTGGCAATTGTCGAGATCTTAAATATTAGCGACTACAATGAGTTTTTGAGCTC
>CBDULU010000002.1:0-27227 GCA_965368155.1 uncultured Flavobacteriaceae bacterium | reverse complement strand
ATGCGTTTCGCGGTGCGCTTAAACCGCTGCTACTTCCCACACCAGGAAGAGCGATCTCCCTCACAAGTTTCCCCTTCATATCGTATTGGTATACCTTGGAAATAGCATCTATCATATATTCAGCAAAGAAGTAACCTGCACCTGTTGATATGCTTAAGACGTTCTCTGTTTCAGCAATAAAATCTTTCCAATGCGCTGTTTCTGATTTATTGAAGTTAAATTTGACCACTTTTTTGTTAGGTGCATTCAGGTCTGTCGAGACAAATAATTCATCTCCTTTGCTATGAATAACAGCATGATCATTGTCGAAATTATCGACTATGCATTTTAATTCATTTTTAGGATCAGATAGATCTTTGACATAAAGTTCATTTCCTGAAGTAGAATTGGCACCAGTAACCACCAGATATTTCTCGTCCTCAGTAACATAACCAAAAACATACCGTCTTTTTGTATCTATGCCGAAATACACCTCATCCATTTTTTGCGGCGTCCCAAGTTTATGATAGTAAAGCTTGTGCTGATCCGTTTTTGCGGATAATTCGCTGCCATCAGGTTTATCATAACTTGAATAAAAGAATCCTTCATTCTTGTACCACGACAATCCACTAAATTTTACGTCACTGATGGTGTCTTCTAAGACTTCTTTACTCAGGGCATCAATAACAATGACTTTTCTCCAATCAGATCCGCCTTCCGAAATTGCATAGGCTACTTTGCTGCCGTCCTTGGTAAATGAAACAGTACTAAGAGAGGTAGTCCCATCCTTTGAAAAAGTATTGGGATCAAGGAATACTTCGGCTTCCTGATTTTCTTTTTGCCTGTATAAAACATATTGATTTTGTAAGCCGTCATTTTTATAAAAATAGTCATAATCTCCATGTCTTGTAGGTGAACTATATTTTTCATAGTTCCACAATTTGGTCATTCTGTCTTTAATTTGATCACGGTAGGGAATATGATCAAGGTACCCTTGTGTAACTTTATTTTGAGATTTCACCCAGTCTTCCGTTTTGGAGGATCTGTCGTCTTCCAGCCATCTGTAAGGGTCTGCTACTTCATTGCCAAAATAATTGTCAACGGTGGTTCCTTTGGTTGTTTCAGGATAAGTCAAAGCGTGAGTTGATTTTTGAGCATATGCATTGCCCACCAAACAAGCGAGCAAAAAAGCTGATTTGAGATGAATTTTTACTTTCATATAATTGTAAATAATAGGCTAATATTTCTCTAGTTCATGGCGTTTACCGTACCGATTTTGCCAGGTAATAGTTGTTTAAGAGTTGCTTCAATTCCATTTTTTAAGGTTATGGTCGAAGAGGGGCAGCCATTGCAAGCGCCTTGGAGTAACACATTCACTTCTTTTGTTTCAGCAACATAAGAAAGAAACTGAATATTTCCGCCATCTCCAGCTACGGCTGGTTTTATATATTCCTCTAAAACGCCAATAATCTCTTTTGAAATATCATCATCTGTTACTGTAAATTTATGATTATCCTGTTGAGATTTCTTCGCCACCGGGGCATAACCTTCTGCTACAATTCTTCTTTCACTTTGCAGGTATTCCTTTAAAAAATCTCTTAAAGTATTGTTTACTTCAAACCATTCCAGGTCATTCGATTTTTGTATAGAAACATAATTGTCAGATATAAATACTTCTTTGACAAAGGGAAATTGAAAAAGCTCAAAAGCAAGAGGGACTTCATGCGCCTCGGCCTGATCGCTAAGTTCAATATTCTGATTGCTTAACAGTTTATTGGTAACGAATTTTTGAACATTTGGATTTGGAGTACTTTCAGCATAAACTTCAACAATTTGCTCTTTTTGATCTTCGGAAAACACAGATTCATTTTGCTCAAGATAAGCCTCAAGGATTTCCTGCAGCTCTTTTTCTACTTCCTTCCATTCAAGTATATCAAATTTTTCAAGGGCAATAAAGTTGGCAGTGATAAAAACCTTTTTGACAAAGGGTAAATGAAACAATTGCTGTACCAAAGCGGAGTTCTTTGCATCGTCAATTGAATTGTATTCAAAACTGCTTTCAGTAAGCATTTTGCTAGCAACAAATTTAATGATGGCCGGATTTGAGGTATATTCTATTTTTATTTTCGACATAAGTATATTAATTGGAATGCAAATTTACGAAAGTATTTTTTCTTACTTTTGAGACTTGTGTTAAATCCTTCAAAAAAAGACTATGATTATAAGAGAACTCAATGGTAAGGTGCCGATTTTTGGAAAGGACTGCTTTTTTGCTGAAAATTCGGTGGTTGTAGGTGATGTGAGCATGGGGGACCAATGCAGTATTTGGTACAATGCAGTGATAAGAGGAGATGTACATTTTATAAAGATTGGGAATAAGGTAAATATTCAAGATGGAGCTGTAATTCATGCCACCTATAAGAAATCACCAACTCATATTGGGAATAATGTTTCAATCGGTCACAATGCCATGGTTCATGGCTGCACCATATATGATAATGTACTTATTGGGATGGGAGCCATTGTGATGGATGATTGCGTTATCGAAAGCAATAGTATCATAGCAGCTGGCGCTGTGGTTACCAAGGGGACTTTAGTTCCTTCAGGGACCGTGTTTGCCGGGATGCCGGCGAAAAAGATAAAGGATATCAATCAGGAACTTATTTCAGGAGAAATTGACAGGATAGCCAATAATTATATAAAGTATGCAAGTTGGTATAAATAAGGCCAATAAGATTGTGATGCATATTATTGTCCAGCTCAAGAGTCTGATATCGTTCATAAAAGAGCAAAAAAAAACATCCTAGAAGCAAGGATGTTTTTTTTAAATCAACAATTGATTTTTATTGAATACCTAATTTAGTTTTAACAGAAGCCATTAAATCTTCACCTTCGAAAACGATCAATCCTTTTCCAGGAGATGAGTCTAAAACATATTTGACTCCTTTTTCTGAAGCAACATCACTAACCGCTTTTTGAGCTTTTTCAACGATAGGCTTCAAAAGGTCAAATCTTTTCTTTTGGATTTCCTGATCAGCAGTTTGGGCGTATTTTTGAATTTTTTGTTTTAAGCCTTCAACTTCCACTCTTCTTTCTTCATTTTTTGCATCTGTTTGAGTAGGTGCTTCAGCATCATATTTTTGCAATTTAGCTTGTAAAGCAGTTGCTTGCGCATTGTACTCGTCTGCATAGGTTTGTTGAACCTTTTTCAATTCTGTTTCCATTGCTTTAGTTTCTGGCATAGCCATCAATAGTTGTTCGCTATCGATATGGGCAACATTCTGAGCCTCAACTGTATTAAAAGCCATCAAAAGTGCGAAGGCCACGAATAAATTTCTAAATAATTTCATTTTTCAAATAATTTGTTATTAATAATTTTTTTGTTTTTACTTCTTTTTTAATTCTTGTTATCTATTGCTTCTTCTCTCTGTTTTTTTCTATCCTCAATTTCTTTTAGTTTGGCAGCTCTCTTTTCTTCCGCCACCTGTTTCAATGAATCTCTCATTCTTGCTCTGGATTCCTGCTGGGCTTTGATCCGTTCTTTAAGCTCTTCTCTTTTTGCAATTCTTTCCTCTAGTTTCAGTTGCTCCGGGGTCTTTTCTTCAGGGAGCTTTTCGTTTACATATTCTCCGGTATCCTCAACTTCAGTTTCTTCACCATCTTCCTGTACCTCTTCACTGTCATTTTCAAGCACAGTAGGATTACTTATCACTCCTGCTTTCGCCAGTCTCTCAGTTTTAAGGTCCTGCACGGCCTGTCTTTTTCTATTTTTTACTATTGCATTCAATACCAGTTCACTGATATCGTATTTACTGTTACTGTACAACAAGATAAGATCACTCGATTTATCAAGCACAAAGTCATAACGCTTTTTAGTCGCAATATCCTGAATCGCATTATACACTTGATCCTGAACAGGTTTAACAAATTGCTTTCTCATTTGGAATAAATCTCCTGTGGGCCCGAAATAAGCCTGTTGCAATCGTCTCAATTCCTGTTCTTTGATGTCAATATCTTCTTCTCTTTCACTGATCAATTCCTTGGTAAGCAAAGATTTTTCATTGCTTAGATCTGTCTTCATCTGTTCGATCTCCTCTGAAAGCACATCCAGTTTTTGTTGCCAGGTTTTTATTTTAGTATCTAACTGAGCCTGAGCAGCTGCATATTGAGGAACGTTTTCCAAAATATAGTTCATATCAATATAGGCTACTCTTTGTGGCTTTTGAGCATTAACAAAAAAGTTAACGCATAAAAAGACTAAAATTAAAACCCTATTTACTTTCATTCTATTAGTTTTCAAGAAAATATCGTGCCATTTCTTGATTTTTGGCAAATATAACAATTTAGCTTAAAACTGTTGTCCTATGATAAAATGTGTTTGCCACCCTGAAATTTGGTTCGATCCGGGGATGGTATCGAAACCATATCCGAAATCAACTCCAAGCAAACCAAAAGCCGGCATAAATACCCTCAGACCACCACCAGCAGACCTTTTTAAAGTAAAGGGTCTGTATTGATCAAATTCATTCCATGAATTACCTCCTTCTAAAAAGGTAAGAGCATAGATTGAAGCTGACGGCTTTAAGGTTATTGGATATCTCAATTCTATTGCAACCTTATTATAAATCGTTCCTCCTGTTTGTGACGACAAACTGGAATTAGGATAACCTCTTAAGGCTATGGTGGTTCTACCGTCGAACCTTCCTTGTTGCATTCCATCACCACCCACATAAAATCTTTCAAATGGCGGGGCACCAATATCATCATTATACGCCCCGAGAAAACCTAATTCTGCGTTAGACATTAAAACCATTTTCCCTATAACCGGGCTGTACCACTTTCCAGTGAAAACAACTTTATAGAATTCAATCCACTTGTATTTTTCTTCATCCGGAAGATCCGTATAATCTTTTTCATTAAATAAAGAATATGGTGGAGTAAGTTTCAACAAGACATTAAATTGTGAACCTCCGGAAGGGAATACTGGGTTCGGACCTGCCGAACTTCTACCAAAATTAACGGCAAAGTTGAAGTTGTTAGAAATTCCATCATCAAAATCAAAAGAGGATATATTGTAATTCTTTAGCTTAAAACGCTGGTAATTTAATGAAGTTGACAAAGTAAAGAAATCATCCGGCCATTTCAAACGCTGACTTAGACCAACAGAGGCTCCAATAATGTCAAGTAGTTGATCCTTGTCAACATCATTCGTGAATGGATTGAAGCCAAATTGACTTGAGTTATAAATAGAAAAGTTAAAACCTTTAGGTTTTTTACCTCCCATCCAAGGCTCAGAAAAAGATATACTATAAGTTCTGTAAAATCTACTCACTTGCAGTCGAAGTGCAATGTTCTGACCATCACCTCGAGGAACTGGTTTGTATTCTTTGAAATTGAAAATGTTTTTTACCGAAAAGTTGTTAAAGGATAATCCAAGTGTTCCTACAAAAGTTCCTCCACCATAACCACCCTGTAGTTCAATCTGGCTAGAACCTTTCTCAGAAACCGAGTATTCAATATCAGCTGTTTTGTCAGCGAAATTGGGTTGTACGTCAGGTACTATATTTTCCGGATCTATAAATCCAAGCTGCCCTAGTTCACGGATAGATCGTACAATATCGCTTTTACTAAACAGATCTCCGGGTTTGGTTCTGATCTCTCTGTATAAAACATGGTCATTTGTTACGTCATTTCCTTTTATAGTTACTTTTCTTATGCTCGCTGGTTCATCTTCCATAATCCTGATTTCCAGAGCGATGGTATTGTTGTCTGCACTAGTCTCTACTGCGTTTATTCTCGAAAACAGATATCCGTTATCCAAGTAAGTGTTTGTAATGTCCTGAGATTCTGGAGTTCCGTCACCGTAAACTCTTTCATTTAAAGCCTTTCCATTATAGGTAACCCCTGGCTCAATTCTTAGAATACTTTGCAGTTGTTGGTCGGTAAAAACAGTGTTACCAAGAAAGGCAATGGAACCAAATTTATAACGTTCACCTTGAGTCAAAAAGATATCAAGATTGATGGTATTATCCTCATTCCATGAGATAGAATCTTTCACTACCAAGGCATCCCTGAATCCTTTTTCTTGAAAAAGTTCTACTACTTTGTCGAGATCCTCTTCATATAAATCCTCTACAAATTTTGACGGTGAAAACAACTGCTTAACCCCTTTTTCCCTGGTCTTCTTCATGACCTTTTTAAGCTTCTTATCACTTAAAGCAGTATTCCCATGAAACCGAACATTCTTTATTTTAATTCTGTTTCCTTTGTCAATGACAATGAGAGCATCTTGGGTATTTGGGAAGCTGGTATCTTTTTTGGTATTGATCGTTGCCTTCGCTTTTAAATATCCCTTTTCGCGATATTTATCTTTAATGAAGTTTTCAGTAGTTGTAATAAGGTTTTCTGTTAGCATAGAACCCTCCTGAAATTCTATCTCTTTTCGCAGGTCTTCTATTTTGGATTTTTTAAGTCCGGTAATGGTCACTTTCCCGACTTTATCCAGTTCACGCACAGCTATCTCCAGGTATATGGCATCTCCGTCTATTTTGGTGACATAAACATCAACATTCGAAAATAATTTGGAACTCCATAATCTCTTGATCGAGGAAGATAATTTATCTCCGGGTATTTTTAATCGCTGCCCTGAATTCAGGCCGGAAAATATCAGAATTGATTGTTCTGAAATAGTTTCATTTCCTACTACAGAAACTCCACCTAAAAGGTATTTTTTATTCTTTTCAAGATTGATAGGCCCTGGAGCAACTTTTTTAATGGTATCTGCTGATTCATTGACAGGCCCCAGCGAATCCAACACGTTCATCGCAGATGGTGTCTTCAGCGAATCCGCCTGCTGTTGTATCCCAGGTACCGTGTCAAGTGGTTTGTTAACCGGTATTGTATCTTGGGTAGTTATATTGTTTTGGGGAGTGCTTTGCCCATTCACAGTAACACCAGATAAGATAAAAACTAGCAGTAGTACTGCGTATCTTAAGCTATTTATTACTGTTTTCAATTTGTTCACTTGTTTTTCCAAATCGTCTTTCTCTTCTTTGATAATTCAGTATTGCTTCGTAAAAGTCCTTCTTCCTAAAATCGGGCCACAAAATATCAGTAAAATACAATTCGGCATAGGCAATTTGCCATAATAAAAAATTGCTGATACGCATTTCCCCGCTAGTTCGAATCAAAAAATCAACGACGGGCAAAGTAAATGTATATAAATGACTATTTATAATTTTTTCATCAATTTCTTCTATTTCCAGTTCATTATTAACAATTTTTTTAGAAATGGATTTAGTCGCTCTGATTAATTCCTCTTTAGCCCCGTAGTTAAGGGCTAAGGTCAAGATCATGCCGTCATTTTTTTCAGTCATTTTCATGACATCCCTTAACTGATTCCTTGCAATTGATGGCAGTTTTTTCAAATTGCCAATAGCCTGTAGTTTTATATTATTCTTCTGAAAAGTATCGATCTCTTTTTTCAATGAGTTCACCAAAATACTCATGAGTGTATCGACTTCAATTTTTGGACGTTTCCAATTTTCAGTTGAGAAAGCATAAAGCGTTAAAGCCTCAATTCCGAGTTCCACAGCGGCTTCAACGGTTTGTCTTACCGATTCCACACCCTTTTGATGGCCTAAAACTCTTTTGAACCCCTGATTTTTCGCCCATCTTCCATTACCATCCATGATAACTGCAACATGTTTGGGAATAAAATCTTTATCTATTTGCGAAATCATATCCATAATTTCAATTTAAAAACTTCCGGTATAACATCCCTCTCGTCCAAATGCAAAGACCAGGGTTATTCCAGAAAAGACGTACCAATCATTGTTATTAGGGTTAATTTGTACATTGGCGCTATCTAGATCAAATGGATAACTGTCTATGTCATCCTTAAAGGTATATCTAAAACCAACTTCAAAGCCAATGCCAACGCCAGGGGCAAGCTTTGTTTTATATCCTGCTCCAAAAGGCATAGCAAAATTAAAGGTACGGCCATTGTCCAAAGTTCCGTAATTTACTGTTCCGGCTTCTACAAACATATAAGGCGTATTGGTATGACCTGTTTTATCTAAATTGTATTTGAAGAAATGATATTCTATTCCTACTGCCAATTCATGAATGTCATTTCTAAAACTTAAATCTCTGTATTTTCTAAAAGAATTGCTAGATTCAGAATCATTTCCTGAAATTTGAGAATAAATATAGGTGGCCCTCAGTGAAAAATGAGGATGCATATTCCATTTATAAATTCCTCCAATGGCAAAGCTATTGGGATAAATATAATTCGTACGTCCGATATCTCCAATGTAATTACTGCCGCCGATAAAAATTCCGGCCTCATTTATTTGAGAAAAAACACTACCGGAAAAGCAGAAAAACAGGATTACAAATACAATTTTTTTCATCATAAAAAATAGTGTGCAAATATAAAAAAATACATTTGCATTTAGTTGAATTGAATGCTCTTTTTTGATTAACAGTTTTTTAAGCGTAAAATTGTCCTATATCCTATGATTTAATTGCGTTTATCTTCTCCCCAAAGGAGTTTTTCACGCAGGGTCTTTATAAAGGTTTGATCGTTGAGTTGAAGTGTCATAATCGTAAAGCGGCACTTCTTAATAAACACCTTTGATTTGTTGTTCAAAGTATACATTCGAGAATCAAGGGTGAGAAGCACTTCGTCTGCCCGACTATCAATGTGTAATTCTATTTCCGTTTGATCTGGAATGACCAGTGGTCGCACTGCCAAACTATGAGGAGCTATGGGTGTGAGAACAATATTTTTAGATGAAGGGGAAATGATCGGCCCACCACAACTCAGAGAATATCCTGTAGATCCTGTAGGTGTTGAAATGATCAAACCATCGCTCCAATAACTTGTAAGGAACTCTTTATCTAACATCGTATCCACCTTGATCATAGAGGCGGTATTCTTTCTGGTGATCGTTATTTCGTTAAGGGCGAAATTCAAATTTCCAAATTCGTTTAACCCTCCTTCAGCGCTTACGTGCAGTAAAGACCTCTTTTGAACAACAAATTGACCCTTCATGATCTGTTCAAATGCCGAGCGAATACTTTCCTTAGGTATATTGGCTAAAAATCCCAACCTTCCCGTATTGATTCCTATGACAGGGATTTCAAGATCTCTGATAAACGTAATTGATCTCAAAAAGGTGCCATCCCCTCCAACCGAGAAGAAATAATCCAGGTCCTTGCTCAGGTCCTTATATTCCGAAAAGGTTTCTACATTTTTACCCTTTTCCAGTTGGTGGAAGCTTTTGGAAAAGTTTTCTTCAAAAACTATGGACACTTTATGCTCCTTGCAAAGTTCAACAAGTTCTTTTGCATACTTGATCGTATTCTCATTATTTGATTGTCCAAAGATTCCTACTTTCATAGATGGTAAAGCGCTTAGATATTGAGGTATTTTTGCAAATAATTAGAACGGTCATTTAATTCTTCAAGATATTTGTCTTTTTCGAACTCATTCAGAATTTCATAATTGTACCTCCTGAACGAATGTAAGGTGTTATTGATGTCGTGAAGGCTTAGTTTTAATGTGATTTGAGCTGTTTCACTATCAATTTTCGACACGAAAGCACCAAATAATGTCGCATTATTGGATTCTACAATTTGAGAAATCTCACTAAAAGAGTACTCTTTAATATTTTTAGCAACAACCAGAATGACGCCTTCTTCATGCAGAAAAGGGGTGCACTTGAAAATGTTAAGAAAATCATCCAGTTCATAATACCCGATATATTTTTTTTTAGCATTTAAAACGGGCATCAAATTTGTATTATGGGTCGCGAAATTCTGTAAAACCTCGAACCAATTCATACTATCTGTCGCGTAAAAAGGTTCGATGAGGTGTTTTAGATCATTTAAATGCAGCTTTTCAGTGATGATCATTTCTACTTCTTCGCGTGAAATGGCTCCATAAAAAAGCTTTGAGTCAACAACCGGTAAATGCGAAAAAGGATATCGCTCAAAAGATTTGACCATTTGAACGATGTCATCCTTTAGCTTAAAAGGTTTAATGTCTTTTAATATGTATGTGATGGTTTGCATTAAATAAGATGGTTCCTAAGGATAAAATTGTAATTTTGCCCACTGATTCAATCGAACTTTAGTGTAAAGATATAATATCTTTTGCATTAAAATTATAAATAAAAGACCAATGACTAAATTAAGCGTCAATATCAATAAAATAGCTACATTGAGGAATGCCCGAGGCGGCAATGTTCCGGATCTTTTAAAGGCAGCTGTTGATATACAGAATTTTGGTGCTCAAGGTATTACGATACATCCAAGGCCCGATGAAAGACATATCAGATATCAGGATGCATTAGATCTAAAGTCTGTAGTTTCTACGGAGTTCAATATAGAGGGAAACCCTATTCAGGAGTTTGTGGATCTTGTTTTAAGGATCAAACCCGAACAAGTAACCTTGGTGCCTGATGCAGTTGATGCAATTACCTCAAATGCAGGTTGGGACACCAAAAAACACAGTGTTTTTTTAAAAGAAGTTGTGGATGAATTTAAAAGAAACGGTATAAGGACTTCCATTTTTATGGACCCTGTTGTTGCTTTGATGGAATCAGCAGCAGCTACTGGAACTGATAGAATAGAGTTGTATACAGAATCATTTGCCGTAGAATTTGAAAAGGGAAATAAGGCGGGTGTTTTGGCCTATACAGAGACTGCTAAAAAAGCGAGTGAATACGACCTTGGCATCAATGCAGGACATGACCTTAATCTTCATAATCTTCATTATTTTGTTAAAGAAGTACCGGGAGTGCTTGAGGTTTCCATAGGACATGCTTTGATTGCTGAAGCTTTATATTTTGGGCTTCAAAATGTGGTAGGCATGTATCTTCAAAAACTTAAATAATGAAATTATTACATTCATCGATATCTGGAAAAGGTTCTCCAATGATCATTTTGCATGGTTTTCTTGGAATGGGTGATAACTGGAAATCTTTGGCAAATAAATTTTCCGATACTTACGAGGTACACGTCGTAGATCAAAGAAATCATGGAAGGAGTTTTCATGACGATGATTTTTCATATGAACTCATGGTGGAAGATCTTCTGTATTATCTGGATCATCACGGACTTAAAAGTGTTCAAATCCTTGGCCATTCAATGGGAGGTAAAACTGCGATGCTTTTTGCTGTTGAATATCCTGAAAGAGTAGATAAGTTAATGGTGGCTGACATAGCACCTAGATTTTACCCTCCTCACCATCAAATGATTCTGGATGCATTGGAGGAAGTTGATTTTAAAATGATTCGTTCTCGCTCAGAGATAGATGAAATTCTTCAAAAGTATATTCCTGAAATTGGGATAAGACAATTTCTCTTAAAGAATGTGTATAGGAAAGAGAAGGATCAGTTTGCTTTCAGATTTAACCTTGAAGTACTTGAAGAACACTATGATGAAATTGGTGTTGCCTTGCCACCCAGAACAGTATTTGAGGGTCCTGTCTTGTTTTTAAAAGGGGCTTTGTCGGGCTATATTGATGAGCAGGATAAAGATTTGATTTCGGCTCATTTTCCGAATAGTAAAATCGTAACCATAGCGAATTCGGGTCATTGGCTCCATGCGGAAAATCCAATTGATTTTTACAATAATGTTGTACGGTTCCTCGAAAATGATTAATTTGCCTTGTAGCCCATAAACCCTTGATATGAATTATATTTTAAAAATTTTACTCTCTGCCGTTGCTGTTCTAGTTATTGCCTATCTGTTGCCTGGTGTCAATGTTGATGATTATGGAACTGCTATTTGGGTAGCATTTATTGTTGGGATATTATTTTCAATTTTAAAGCCTCTTCTAGTTATACTAACACTTCCTGTGACTATTATAACGCTTGGTTTGTTTTTGTTTGTGATTAATGCGGCATTGATTCTTCTGGCGAATCACTGGATCGACGGTTTCAGTGTTTCCGGATTTTGGACAGCGCTCTTGTTCAGTATTCTGCTGTCATTTTTTGAATCTGTTCTGCATAAGCTTATAGAAAAATAGAAATTCACTTATCGCTCTCCTGTTCTCTATGTTAATTTTAACATAAGATTGTCAATTTTATACTTCCAAATTCGATTATCATTGCTATATATTGCGGTAAAATCATTATTTTTGCAGCCTCAATTTTTAAAAAGAGATAAATTTATTTATAATGAAAATTACTAAAGAAGACATTGATGCGCTGAATTCAGTTGTTAAAATTGATATCACAGCGAATGATTATCAGGAAAAAGTTGATACACAGCTTCATGATTACAGAAAGAAGGCAAATATTCCCGGATTTAGAAAAGGGCATGTTCCAATGAGTCTTGTAAAGAAACAATACGGAAAATCTGTAATGATTGATGAAGTGAACAAGCTTCTTCAAGAGTCATTGAATAAATTTTTGGTAGAAGAGAAATTGGATGTTTTGGGAAATCCATTACCCAAGATGAAGGAGAATTTCTCATGGGATGAAGATCAGTTTACCTTTGAATTTGAATTAGGCCTTGCTCCTGATTTTGAGGTGAACCTTAAGCCAAAAAAAGCGATCACTGCCTATAAGATCATTGCTGATGATAAAATGATCAGTACTCAGATCGACAATATTAGAGAGCAATACGGGAAGTTGATCACTCAGTCAGTTATTGAAGAAAATTCTAACGTAACCGGAACTTTTGTAAACGAGGAAAAAGAGATTGAAAAGAAATCTACTTTTAAGCTTGAAAAGATAAAAGGTAAAACTAATCTTAAAAAGTTCATTGGTGCTAAAGTAGGCGATACCCTTGAATTAAAATCAAAAGGATTATTCACTGATGACCATATGTTGATGAATGTGTTGGGTCTTTCACATGATGATGCTCATGATTTTGAAGCCGGTTTGACCTTTTCAATTGAAGAAATTACGCAAACAGAATTGGCGGAATTGAATCAGGAACTTTTTGATAAAATATTCGGTGCCGGTTTGGTTACAAGTGAAGATGAATTCAAAAACAGGTTGAAGGAAGATGCTGAAAAACAATTTGGATCTCAGTCTGACCAGCAATTGCTTAATGCCGTTACGGAAAGCTTGATCGATAACACCAAGTTTGATCTTCCTGCCGAATTCCTTAAGAAATGGCTTGCGGTATCTGGTGAAAAACCAATGACTGTAGAACAAGCTGGTGAAGAATATGAAAGATCGGAGAAAGGCTTAAGATATCAATTGATCGAAGGGAAGTTAATGACCGATCACAAATTACAGATTACTTACGATGATCTTAAGGATTACACAAAAGGATTTGTAAGAGCTCAAATGGCTCAGTTTGGTGACAACAAGATTGAAGATAAAGAACTGGATGACATCGTCAACCGTGTTTTGTCAAATCAGGAGGAAGTAAAAAGACTTTCGGATCAGTTAAAGAATGAAAAACTTTTGAAATTCTTTAAAGAAAATATCAAATTGAAGACCAAGGAGGTGACTTACGAAGATTTTATTAAGGAGGTTTACAAATAGATCCTGAAAACAATAATGACTCCATAATGACTCTTCATTATGGAGTTTTTTTATGCGCTGGAACAAGGCCTTGTGAATACAGTTTTTTAATGGGATAGCTGAAGATGATTTGAAGATAATTACATCCCAATTAATTAGTATATTTACAGACGTAACGATTAAAAAATATATCTATGAATTTCGGAAATGAATTTAAAAAATTCGCTGTAAAAGATCAGGGAATCAACAGTATGTATGTTGATCAGTTGGTCAGTAGTGTAACTCCATATATAATTGAAGAAAGACAATTGAATGTTGCCCAGATGGATGTTTTCTCCCGTTTGATGATGGATAGGATCATTTTTTTAGGAACAGGAATCAATGATCAGGTAGCCAATATCATTCAGGCACAATTATTGTTCTTAGAAAGTGTGGATTCTACCAAAGACATTTCAATTTATATCAATTCTCCAGGTGGTGGGGTATATGCCGGCTTAGGGATTTATGACACTATGCAGTTTATCAAGCCTGATGTGGCAACGATTTGTACGGGAATGGCGGCTTCCATGGGAGCAGTGCTTATGTGTGCAGGAGAAAAAGGAAAAAGATCGGCACTTCCACATTCAAGAATTATGATTCATCAGCCATTAGGAGGGGCACAGGGACAGGCTTCGGATATTGAAATTACGGCACGTGAGATCATGAAATTGAAAGATGAGCTTTATGCTATTATTGCTAAGCACTCAGGACAGAAGGTGAAGAAAGTGCATGACGATTCAGACAGGGATTACTGGATGAAGGCTGATGAGGCAAAGACCTATGGTATGATCGATGAAGTACTTACCAGAAACAAGTAAAATTATTTAGGGGGTTTGCTCCGTTTAAATGTAAAGATTATGGCGAAGAAAGAGGAACTAGAATGTTCGTTTTGTAAGAGGAAGAAGGAAGAAACCAATTTGCTTATTGCAGGTGTAGACTCACATATTTGTGACAAATGTATCGAGCAGGCACATGGTATTGTCATGGAAGAATCGATTAGTGAGAAAAAAAATACCAGCTCTGAATTTTTGGTAAAGAAGCCAAAAGAGATTAAAGATTTTTTAGATCAATATATTATTGGGCAGAACCAGGCAAAGAAAGTAATGTCGGTAGCAGTTTATAACCATTACAAACGTTTACTTCAAAAACCCAATTCAAAGGATGACGATATAGAGATCGAGAAAAGTAATATTGTTTTGGTTGGAGAAACCGGAACGGGAAAGACGCTTATCGCAAGAACGATTGCAAAAATGCTTGATGTACCTTTTGCCATTGTCGATGCTACAGTGCTGACTGAAGCTGGATATGTTGGTGAAGATGTAGAAACAATTTTGACAAGATTATTGCAAGCTGCTGACTATAAGGTTGATAAAGCTGAAAAAGGGATCGTATTTATCGATGAGATTGATAAGATTGCCAGAAAGAGTGATAATCCTTCTATAACCAGAGATGTTTCTGGAGAAGGAGTACAACAGGCTTTGTTGAAACTTTTAGAGGGAACTATTGTGAATGTTCCTCCTAAAGGAGGCAGAAAGCATCCTGACCAGAAATTTGTTGAAGTTGACACCAAAAATATTCTTTTTATTGCTGGTGGTGCTTTTAGCGGAATAGATAAAGTGATCAGTAAAAGATTGAACATGCAGGCCGTAGGGTACTCTGCTTCGATGTCGGATGATAAAATTGATGATGAAAATTTATTACAATATATCATTCCTTCAGATTTGAAGACTTTTGGATTGATTCCTGAGATCATAGGTAGATTACCAGCGCTTACTTTTATGAGGCCCCTGGATAAGAAAACTTTAAGGTCTATCCTGACGGTTCCCAAAAATGCCATTATCAAGCAGTACACCAGACTATTTGAAATGGACGGAATTACTTTTGAAATTGATGACAAAGCCCTTGACTTTATTGTGGATAAGGCTGTTGAATACAAACTAGGGGCAAGAGGTCTTCGATCTCTATGTGAGGAGATTCTTACAGATGCCATGTTTGATATGCCGGGAGCAGAAGAGACAAGTTTAAAGGTGACCTTAAAATATGCAAAGGATAAGCTGACAAAAACTACTATCAAGAAATTGAAGGCAGTTTCATAAGCTTAAATTATACGAGCTACATTAAAAAAACTGTCATCTTATGGCAGTTTTTTTATCTTTATACTCTAATTTTCAGATGAAAGAATGATCGCAAGAGAAACCATTGACAAAGTATTCGAAACTGCCCGGGTAGAGGAGGTCATTGGTGATTTTGTAAACTTAAAGAAAGCCGGTGCAAATTACAAAGGCTTAAGTCCTTTTACTGATGAAAAGACACCTTCGTTTATGGTGTCTCCTGTAAAGCAGATCTGGAAGGATTTTAGTACAGGAAAGGGTGGGAATTCCATCACTTTTTTAATGGAGCACGAGCATTATTCTTATCCGGAAGCTATCAGGTATTTGGCCAAAAAGTATCAGATAGAGATAGAGGAGACGGTTCAAAATGATGAAGAAAAGAAACGTGCTGATGAAAAGGAAAGTCTGTTTCTCGTTTCTGAATATGCAAAAAATTACTTTGCAGATATCCTGTTGCATTCTGAAAAGGGCAAGGCCATAGGATTGACATATTTTAAGGAAAGGGGTTTTACAGATGAAACGATCAAGAAATTTGAACTCGGCTATTCCCTGGATGAATGGTCGGCTTTTACGGATACCGCCGAAAGTAAGAAATACGAGATTGAGTTCCTTGAAAAATCAGGACTCAGTATAGTTAAGGACAATCGCAAATTTGACCGATTCAAGGGTAGGGTCATGTTTCCTATTCACAGTATGAGTGGGAGGATACTTGGATTTGGAGGAAGAACTTTATCATCAGACAAAAGGGCAGCAAAATACCTGAATTCTCCCGAAAGTATTATTTACCATAAAAGTAAGATCCTTTATGGAATTTATCAAGCAAAGCAAAGTATCGCTAAAGAAGACAATTGCTATTTGGTAGAGGGTTATACAGATGTTATTTCTATGTGGCAATCAGGCATTGAGAATGTCGTAGCCTCATCTGGAACGGCCCTGAGCTCAGATCAGATCAGGTTGATCAACAGATTGACCAATAATATAACAGTATTGTTTGATGGAGACGCAGCAGGTATTAGGGCCTCCTTGAGGGGTATTGACCTGATTCTGGAACAGGGACTTAACGTAAAAGTTGTAGCCTTTCCGGAAGGAGATGATCCGGATAGTTTTGCCAAGGCCCGAACTACTGAGGAAATCTCCGATTATCTTAAAACACACGCTCAGGATTTTATCCAATTCAAAACTTCTCTTTTACTTGAGGAAACCAAGAACGACCCCATTAAAAGAGCAGAATTGATCAGGGATATTGTTGCCAGTATTTCGAAAATTCCCAATAATATTCAAAAAGAGATCTATGTACAGGAATGTGCACGAATTATGAATATCTCTGAGACGGTTTTGTTTAATGAATTGTCTCAGATCTTAAAGAGAGAAAATCGCGACAGCCAATCCTCCTCTGCACCCAGAACACCATTTACAGGTGTAAAAAAGGAAACCAAGAAGGTAGAAAAGATCGATCAGTTGTTTGAAATGGAGAAAAAAATCATAGAGATTTTACTGCTTTATGGAAACGAGCAAGTAGATTTTGTTGATTTTACTTCAGAAATTGACGATGACGGTAAAAAAAGAATTGTCAAGACCAATTATAGCAATGAGGTATGTAAAGAAATCTATATGCACCTTCAGGAAGATGAGATCGAATTCACGAATCCAATTTTTTTGAAGATCTATTATGAGATTATTCACCTTTTGAACCAGGACCAGGGAATTAGCGCTGAACTTTTTACAAATCATGAAGATCAGGACATTTCAGCTACCGTTACTGATATTCTGATGGATGAAGAAAGGTATATTTTAAGCAAATGGGAGAAGCATGATATTTTTGTTAAAAACAAGGAAAGTTATTTGCCTAAACTGGTTATGGATGTACTTTATAACCTGAGAAGATTGCTTATTGCTGAAAAAATACATGCCTTAAAATCAGAGCTTCAGGCTACCCAGGAAGTACAGGAAGCCATACAGGATAATCGTGACGCCTTGGAGTCCATCAGAGATTATACAGCATTGAAGCAATTGCTTTTTGAAAAACTTAACCGTGTGATCTAAGTGTCGCTTTTTAAGGCTTCTGAAATTTCACAAACAGGGATCTCCACCATTTTGTGGAGGTTTGCCTTATGTAATTTGTTGTAAATGCTCAATACTTCCCTTTCTCTCTCAGAAAGCTCCAACTCATCGACTTGTTTTTCGATATAATGCATCGCCCATTCCAATTCGTCATAACTGGCACCAATTTGATCCTCATCTGTACGGTCATCACCCCAAAGTCCATCTGTAGGTGCAGCCTCGATGATTTCCTGGTTTACACCTAAATATTCAGCAAGTGCATAGACCTCGCTTTTCATGAGATCAGCAATTGGGCTAAGATCAACTCCACCATCCCCGTATTTGGTATAGAAACCAACACCGAAATCTTCCACTTTATTTCCAGTACCCGCAACAAGAAGGCTTTTTAAAGCAGCAAAGTAATACAGAGAAGTCATTCTTAGTCGGGCCCTGGTATTGGCTAAGGACATAAACCTATCTTCTTCATTGTTCACTTTCGGTAAGGCAGCGATAAGACTATCGAAGACCGGAGTAAGATCTACCTGAGTCATACTTACATTAGTATAACCATTCTGCAGCCATGACACATGATTCAAAGCTCTGTTCACTTGCGACGGAGCTTGATGAATAGGCATTTCCAAGCAAAGAACCTCCAATCCTGTTCTGGCGCATAAGGTTGAAGTTACTGCAGAATCAATCCCTCCGGAGACTCCTATAACAAAACCCTTTAATCCGGCTTTAGTGGCATAATCTTTTAACCAATTCACAATATGATTTGTAACTTTTTCTGTGTTCATTATTGCTAAGTATTTATTAGTTTTGCGACGCACAAAAATATTAATTTTTATTGGCAAATATTTTAAATGAATGTTATTAAAAACACTTTAGTTCTTTTTTTGCTGTTAAGCCTGCTGGCTTGCGGAAAAAAAGATAACAAGCAGATTGATATATCCAGTATTGAAGTGATAACGGAGTTGGTCAGGTTTGATCAAAAGTTTTATACTTCGACACCTGAGGATCTTGGGAAACTCAAATCTGAATTTCCTTATCTGTTTCCGGAACCAAATCCGGATTCTATTTGGACGAATAAAATGAAGGATGAGGATGAGTTGTTTCTGTATTCATCCGTGCAAAAGGCCTATGGAGATTTTTCCTATCAAAAGGAAGGCCTGACGAATTTGTTTAAGCATGTCAAATATTATTATCCAAAATTTAAAGCACCGAAGGTCATCACTATTTTAAGCAATGTTGATTATAACAATAAGGTGGTCTATGCAGATAGTCTGTTATTTATTTCTCTAGATGTTTATCTGGGTAAGGACCATGAAGCGTATCAGGATTATCCAAATTACATCAAACAAAATTTCACCAAAGAACATATGCTAGTAGATGTATCAGAGCAGCTTTCTTTGCCCATCCTAAGGCCTTCAGCAACGAATTCATTTATTTCAAGAATTGTTCAGGAAGGGAAAAAATTGTATTTGACCGCAGCTTTTCTTCCGGATGCAGAAAGGGCAGAAGTAATAGGTTATGATGAAGGACAGTTTCAATGGGCACAAATAAGCGAAACTGATATTTGGAAGTATTTTATTCAAAATGAAATGTTATATTCAAACGATCCTAATCTTAGCGAACGGTTTATACATGACGCGCCATTTTCGAAATTCTATTTGGAGGTTGATAAAGATTCGCCCGGTAGAATAGGTACTTGGTTCGGTTGGCAAATTGTGAACTCGTTTATGAAAAATAATGATATAAGTTTACAGAAAATGATCGTAACGGATAATGAAGAGATCTTCAAAAAATCAAAGTACAAACCAAAAAAGAATTAAAGAAAGAGTGTTTTGACTCCAGGAGAACCTCATGATTCATGTTTAAAAATTAAAGAAAAGTAATATTATGGCAATAAAGCACAGTTCAGAAATAAGTATCAAAGTAGGATTGGATGAGAATAGGGTTCCTGAAAGATTAAACTGGTCTGCTGATGACGGTGAGATCGATAATATGGAAGCTAAGGCATTATTGCTTTCGGTTTGGGATTCTTCTCAAAAAGATACTTATAAAATTAATCTTTGGACAAAGGAAATGCCTGTGAATGAAATGATTCAGTTTTTTCACCAGACTTTAACATCTATGGCTGATACTTTTGAAACTGCCACAGGAGATGACAAAATGAGTGCGACCATGCGTGATTTTTGTGATTATTATGCCGAAAAAATGGGCATTAAAAAGCAATAAGCATAATTTTAAAAAGCATTTCTTTTATTGGTATGATGCTCTAGCTGGGGTCGAATTCCAGAATTTGCTTGAGTATAATTTGGTAGTCATTTTCATTATTGACAAAGTCAAGTTCAGATACATCAATGATCAGGGTATTCAATTCTTCCTTTGATTTGATAAATGACAAATATCCTTTGTGAATTTTTTCCAGATAGTCGGCTTGTATGTTCTGTTCATAATCCCTGCCTCTTTTTTTAATGTTATCGATTAGCCTCTCAGTATTTTGGTACAGGAAGACATAAACATCCGGCTTTGCTATTTCCTTATACATAATATCAAACATTTTCCTGTATAGACCGTATTCTTCTTTCGGAAGGGTGATCTGCGCGAAAATGAGTGATTTAAAAATAAAATAATCTGATACTATAAAATTTTTGAATAGGTCGAATTGGGCGAGATCATCGGTTAGCTGATGGTATCTGTCGGCCAGGAAACTCATCTCAAGAGGAAAGGCATAACGGTCTTCATCTGCATAAAATTTGGGAAGAAATGGGTTGTCAGCAAATCTTTCCAGAACAAGTTTTGCATTGTAATCATCCCCAATTCTCCTTGCAAGACTGGTTTTTCCAGAGCCAATATTACCCTCTATCGCAATATAGTTGAACTTTTCAACCAATGAAATTGGTCTGGTCAGTTTGGCATTTACCTTTTCAATGACTCCCAAGTCTTTACAATTCTGTAAACAAGTCTGGATTGTTTTTTTGACTATAGGGTGAATTACCTTTGGAGCAATTTCACTCAAAGGCACTAATACAAACCTCCTGTTGAGCATTTCAGGGTGTGGTACTTTCAGATCATTATAAAATATGATTTCATCATCAAACAGTAAAATGTCAATATCAATAATCCGGTTGTTGTATCCCTGCTGAGAATTTCTTGATCGACCTAGTTTTCGTTCGATCTCCAAAACAGCCTTGATCATTTTTTCAGGAGAAAGACTACTTGATACTTCAAGGCAGATATTGTAAAATTCTTCACCTTCAAAACCCCATGATTTGCTTTTATATACTGAAGATAGTTTGCGTACATGGCCCAATGATATATTTATTTCATCAATGGCAAACTGCAAGTTTTCAACCCTATTGCCCAAGTTGGTTCCCAAAGATAAATATGTTGTACGAACAATTTTCAAAACCAGTAATTTTTTAATTTAAATCGGATGAAAATTAACAATAACATCCTATATTGAACCAAATTTCCTTGTTGTTTAAGGCCATTACAAAGAAAACAAAACCAAGGCTTATATAAGATATGTTTGAACTTTAGTTTTTAACATTTGTAACATTTGATGACCGCAGACGACATATAGTAAAATTGATTGAATGACTTTTTTAAGAGAATTATTAGCGGCTATTTTAGGTGTTCTTATTTCGTTTATGATTATGTTCTTTGTGTTTGTAGCCATTGGCTCAGTATTAAGTTCAAATTTTGTAGATGATGACAAGGTACTTGTAAAGAAAAACTCCGTTCTGGTGTTAAAACTGGAAGATGTTATAAAAGATTATGCGCCGAAAAATGATGACCCTCTTGCCATCCTTTTGGGCTTGGAGGAGAAGAAAATGGGGCTTGATAATATATTGAATGCCATTGATAATGCAAAATACGATGATCATATTTTAGGGATCAGTATAGAATCTTTAATGATTCAAGGAGGAGTTGGGCAGATTCAGGAAATCAGAGATAAATTATTTGAATTTAAGGAGTCTGGTAAGTTTGTTACCGCTTATGCCGATGTTTTTGAACAGAAGAATTTGTATTTGAGTACCATAGCGGATTCTATTTATGTAAATCCGGTAGGGATGATTGATTTTAGAGGATTATCTGGTGAGGTTTTATTTTTTAAGGATTTTCAGGAAAAATACGGTATGAAAATGGAAGTGATTCGTCATGGAAAATATAAAAGTGCTGTGGAGCCATTTTTGGCTAATGAAATGAGTGAAGCAAATCGAGAGCAGACAGAAGCTTTTTTAAATTCTATCTGGTCAGAAATGGTTGAGGATATTAAAGAAAGTAGAAATATAGAGAGTAGTGAGATCAATCATATTGCAGATGAATTAATGGCAAGAACTCCTGATCTGGCTATCGAGAACAAAATGATCACTGGAAAATTATACAAGGACCAATACGTCAAAGTGTTGAAAAAATTGGGTGGTCTGGAAGAAGATGGCAGGTTATATTCTGTCAGCCTTAAGAATTATATCAATTCAGGAAAGGGAAGAATTATCAATAATGCTTCTGATAAAATTGCAGTGATCTATGCCCAAGGTGATATCATGTATGGTAAAGGTGACGAGAATTATATCGGCCCTGAATTGATTATAGAATCCTTGAAAAAGGCAAGAAAAGCGAAGGATATTAAGGCGATTGTGCTGCGTGTAAATTCTCCGGGTGGTAGCGCCCTCGCTTCAGACATTATTTGGAGAGAAGTGGAGATCACAAAAAAAGATAAACCTGTCGTCGTTTCTATGGGGAATCTAGCTGCGTCAGGAGGCTATTATATTTCTTGTAATGCGGATAAGATTGTAGCTGATCCAACCACCATAACAGGGAGTATAGGTGTATTTGGGATGGTACCTAATATTAGTGAATTCGCAGATCGAATTGGTATCAATGCTGAACAGGTAGGAACCAATAAACGTTCGTTGGATTACAGTCTGTTTGAACCCATGACGGATGATTTTTATGCGGTCACCAAAGAGGGAATAGAAACAGTATACACAACTTTTGTGACCAAAGTCGCGGAAGGAAGAAATATGACCTTTGAGGAGGTTGATGAGATTGCGCAAGGAAGGGTATGGACAGGGAAACAGGCTCTTGAAAATGGTTTGGTGGATGAATTGGGAGGCTTGGAAGATGCCATCAAATTAGCAGCTTCCATGGTAGAAATTGACGAGTATAGAATAAGAAGTTATCCTGATTATAAAAGGGAATTTAAAGACATGATTTCTGGTCCTTTTGGAAGTGTAAAACAGGAACTTCTACTCAATGAAATAGGGAAGGATAACCTTAAAATTTACAAGCAGTTGCAACAATTTGGTGATTGGAAGGGTATTCAAACCAGGTTACCTTTTTTACTGGAGATCAACTGATCTTTAATGAATCATACGTTTCATTTCACTTCTGTATTTGGAAGCGCTTTTACCTGTAAATTCCTTGAATAATCTATTAAAATGGGAGAAGTTGTTAAAGCCACACTCGAAACAGATGTCGGTAATACTTGTTTGATTCTCCTGTAATAGTTTTGTAGCATGCACAACTCTGTATTCATTCACGAGTTTCGTAAATGTTTTACCCGTAGCCTTTTTAAAATACCTGCAAAATGCCGGAGTAGTCATACTTACTTTGTCTGAGATCTCATCCAGACTGATATGTCTTTTGAAATTATTGTTTACATGTTTAAAGATAATATCAATCTTTTCACTGTCTTGAGGCTCAGTTTCAAAGGCAAATCCATCTACATTTAACAAAGAGTAATCATTGGCAAGCGATAAGTCATTAAGTATTTCAAGTAATTTAATGACCCTGGCCATTCCCTGGCATTCTAATAGCCCCTCAATTTTTGGTCCAACCAGTTTTTTTGTTTCGGGTTTAAAGATGATCCCCTTTTTGGATCTTTCAAAAAGAGCATTTATGTTTCCCATTTCGGGGATGTTGTAAAAAATATTGCCGAGAAAATCCAATTTGAACTGAACGATGGTTTCTGTTCCGTTAGTTGTGAGTCGATCAACAAATCCGTGGTGAGGAAGATTTGCTCCAATAAGTATGAGCATGCTGTTGTTAAAATAAGAAAGGTGATTTCCTATATGTCTTTTTCCCTGTCCTTGATTCACGTATACCAGTTCTACTTCCGGATGAAAATGCCAGTAGGCAATATTATTGATAACTTCCTTACTGTGTTGTTTTACAGAGATACTGCTGCCAAAGCTTGGACTTATTTTTTCAAAACTAGGTTTCTTATTGATCATTTTTTTTTGGGGCTTTATAATGCAAAAATAATCTATTTTGTTTTTGTATTCTATACGAATTTACCATTATTATGTGCCATATTAACCAATTACAATGTTAAATTAGTGTAAACTGTTAATTAAGTATACAAATTAGCCAATTATGTTGTTTTCATGAACGAAAAGTGAGCATACATTTGCCATGTCTAATTTTAATAAATATATAAAATGAAAAATTTAGCAAGAAAAAGTTTGGTAGCAGTTGGATTGATGATGTCATTATCAACTTTAGCCAATGACAGTGAAATGACCTTTAAAGAAAAAGAGGAAAACGTGACTAACATGCGCTACGAAAATGTTACGCAGGGATCTAGTCTAACCATTAAGGATGAGAATGGATTGGTGCTTTATAATGAATCAATCGCGCAAAGTGGTGACTATAATAAAGGCTTTGATTTGACAAGTTTGCCAAATGGAGATTATTTTTTCGAATTGAATTCGGAATTAAAAATTGTAGTTATACCGTTTATTGTAGATTCAAGTCAAGTAGTTTTTGATAAAGAATCAGAAGAATCTATTTACAAACCTGTAGTGAGAACTAAAGATAACATGGTATATGTTTCAAGAACAGTAATCGAGCAAACTCCTTTAACCTACAAAATCTACTATGCTGACAACTATGATTTGGTTCATACGGCGAAATTTGAAGAATTAGAGGAAGTGAAAAAGGCATATGACTTTTCTGCTGCGAAAAAAGGAGATTATGTTTTTGTATTTGAATCTAAAGGAAGAAAATTTACGAAGAACGTAAAAATTTAAAAATATTATTAATTAGTTATTGTCCAGTGATTTGTAAAATGAGCTTCTTCCCATAGGAGCTCATTTTTTTTTGGATCTAATTTAGTAAGGGCCGTGACAAATACCCTTGTTGAATTTATCGATAAATGAAATTATGTATTGGACACGAGGTCGGTTTAACTTCAAAATTTAGGATAAACAGATTAAATGCCATGTTAGCGTCTGTGATGATTTAACACTAATATATACTATATTAACTCACTATAAATTTATATTATAACAAAATGATAAATAAGTATATAAATAAGTAAAATCTGTTGTTTTCTAAGCTTTAAATCCCTTCTACATTTGTCATGTCTAATTTTAATAAATATATGTCATGAAAAAATTAACAAAGAAAAGTGTACTGGTTCTAGGACTGTTTATGTCGACGCTCACTTATGCAAATCGCGAAGTTGAACCAATCAAAGAAAAAGAGCCGACGGTTACGAGTATGAGTTTTAAAAAAGTAAAACTAGGCTCGAAGTTATCCATAAAGGATAGAGATGGTATTGTGCTTTACAAAGAATCAATTGTAAAAACAGGAGATTATTCTAAAGGATTTGATCTTACAACCCTGCCAAATGGTGATTATTATTTTGAACTCGATTCAGAGTTGGAAATTGTGATCATACCGTTTAATGTAGTGTCTAATCAGGTAGTGTTTAAGAAGGAAGAAAAATCAACAATTTTCAAGCCTTTGGTAAGGGTCAAAGATAATATAGTTTTTGTTTCGCGAGTTTCTTATGAGGAAAGCCCAATTGAATTCAAAATTTATTATGCTGATAACTATGATCTGGTATTGTCTGAAAAGACCGAGAATCAGAACCATTTGAAGAAAATCTATGATTTTTCTAAAGCAAAAAAGGGGAACTATCTTTTCGTTTTCAAATCCAATGGAAGAAGGTTTACCAAAACTGTTAAAATTTAATACCCATTATTAATTCATTATTGTGAGATGATTGTCTAAGTGAGCCCTTCCCATAGGGGCTCACTTTTTTTTGTAAGTGACAAAGCTATAGTCAAAATCATGTGTTTCATCTGCTTTAAAATCCTCTCTCTTTATTTCTTTCCATTTTTTAAAATCTATTGGTGGAAAAAAAGTATCGGCATCTTCAAAGGAATGATGAACCAGGGTAAGATCTAGCATATCGGCATGGTCTAAGGCCTGCTTATAGATTTCTCCACCTCCAAGAATATATGGATTGGCATCTTCTTTTGCTGCCAGGATTGCTTTTTCAAGGGAGTTCACGATAATGCAGCCTTCGACATGATAGTCTTTATTACGTGAAATAATAATAGTCGTGCGGTTTGGCAGAGGTTTCCCAAGTGATTCAAAAGTTTTTCGTCCCATGATGACGTGGTGGCCAAGTGTCACTTTCTTAAAGCGCTTTAAATCGGATGGTAAACGCCAAATCAAGTCATTATTTTTACCAAGGGCGTTGTTTTTCGCCACAGCTGCAATTATCGTAAGCATAGGATTAATTATTTACAAAGAGTCTTCCACATCATTAAAAGCACCTGATTTTTCAAGTTTTACTTCCAATTTGTCTAATTTCTCTTTGTGTTTTTGAATAAGTTTTTCGGTTTGAAGTCTTTCCCAATCCTTGCCAAAGAATCTGTTCATCACAAAAACATTGACAAAATGTAAGATCAATAAAACCAGCCATGCAAATATGGCCCAAACATACCAATCTATTTCAGGGTGGAATTCAATGACCTTGTTGAGTAATACAAAAAAAGCGGATCCCACCAGAAACAAGACAAAATGAAAATATAAGCGCTTCTTTTGCTTAGTGCGCTTTCTTGCCTTTTCGTAGTATTCGTGATCCAAAGTAGCTTTCAAATTAAAGGATAGATTACATGTCTTTTACCCATTCTTTAATATAATCGGTAAAATCTTCTTTGTCATTAAACTCTTCATTTTTGTTATTTCGCAAAGATGGAATTTTATTTAGGGAGTCATTGTACAAACTACCTGATGTATTTAAAAATGCCTGCATTCTTTGTAAAAGATTGACATCTTCAATCTGGGTAATATGTTTGATCAGATTTAATTTTAACTCTAAAGCGTTCATAGGCCATTATTTTTGGGGGATTAAACAGATACACTTCCTCTAATATGAGGATGTGGCTCATAATCTACTAAGTTAAAGTCTTTAAATGAAAATTCAAAGATATTTTTGATTTCTGGATTGATAATCATTTTTGGCAACGGTCTGGGATCGCGACTCAATTGAAGTTCAATTTGCTCCATATGATTACTATAGATATGGGCATCTCCAAAGGTATGAATGAAATCGCCATATTCTAATCCGGTAACTTGTGCCAACATCATGGTAAATAGGGCGTAAGAAGCAATATTAAAAGGCACACCCAAAAAAATATCTGCACTTCTCTGATACAATTGGCACGACAGCTTCCCTTCACTTACATAAAATTGAAAGAAAGCATGACAGGGAGGTAGCGCTGCTTTATTGTTCGCCACATTTTCGGAAAAACTA
>CBDULU010000001.1:0-28364 GCA_965368155.1 uncultured Flavobacteriaceae bacterium | reverse complement strand
ATACCCAGCTCCTCATTATAAACAACAGGTAGATCATTTTCATATTGAACAATTTCCTGGCCTCCCATTCTTGCAAAATTGCTATAGCGGAGTCCATATTGCAGAGAAAATTTAGGAGTTATTCTATGCTCAGCACCGATGTACAATCCTCCTTCAAAAGCTCTTTTTTGATCTAGTTTTAAATAGTTGATTCCTGATGTCTCTGTAGTTGGGCTGATGATACCCGGGTTGAATAAATAATGTATTCCATTGATACCGAAATCGAGTTTGATATCATTGTTTACATAATAACTTAAAGCGTATTTCAAATTGTAATTATCGATTTGAGAAAGCCAGTCGAATTCAAAAGCATTGATCTCCAATTGATAATCATATTTACTGTAATTCACAGATAAATTGGAAAATATTTTGTCATTGAATACATGATTCCACCTTAAATTTCCTGAAGAATTTCCATAGGAACTATTAAAATTTTCATTGAATTTGAAGACGTCCCTCCCAAAATAACCAGAAAGAAAAAGTTGGTTATTTTCGTTGATTTCATAATTGGCCTTTAGGTTAAGGTCATAAAAATACGCACTGTTATCTTTTAAATCTTCACTTAGTTTAAGAAATAAATGTGCATAGGAACCTCGGCCGGCAACTAAAAAGGAACTTCGGTCTTTAACTATGGGGCCTTCTACTGCCAATCGTGTTGAAACACTTCCAATTCCTCCGGTAAGGGCAAAATTCTTCTTGTTACCATCCTTTTGTCTCACGTCAAGTACCGATGAGGCTCTTCCTCCAAAACGAGCAGGAATATTCCCTTTATAGAGTTTAATATCTTTGATGGCGTCTGAATTAAAAATCGAGAAGAAACCAAGTAAGTGAGAAGTATTGTAAATGATGGTTTCATCGAGCAAAACAAGGTTCTGATCTACAGAACCACCCCGAACATTAAAACCACTGGAACCTTCTCCATTGTTTGTGACTCCAGGAAGTAATTGAATAGATTTAATGATATCTACCTCTCCAAGAACGGCGGGCATTTGCTTTATGGTTGCCACATTGAGTTTTGAAACACTCATTTGAGGTTGTCTAATATTGATATCTTCTGAATCTTCAGTTTGCAGTACTATTTCATTAAGCTGGTTAGTGCTTTCAGCCAGCTCGATATTGAGGTTTTGATCACTAGTAAGAGTTATGTTTTTACTGAGATCTTCAAACCCGAGGTAAGAAATGATGAGTGTATAATTTCCTTCAGGTGCTGTAATTGAATAGAATCCATACTCGTTTGTCGTCGTACCGATACTTGAATTTTCTATAAATACATTAGCACCAAAAAGTGTTTCCCCACTACTTTGATCTTTGATGGTACCACTGATGGAGTAATTCTTTTGCGCCCATACCACCGAGGATATTAAGAGAAATAAGATAAGTAATCTTTTCATTTTTTTCGGGGGTGAATACTAATGACTAAATGACGATAATATATATTTTGTCAGTTGAATGTTTAACTATGCAAAGCTCTGCCGTCAACCGCAAGACATGCTTCTTTTATGGCCTCTGTAAAAGTTGGATGGGCATGGCTCATTCTGGCAACATCTTCACTTGACGCTCTGAATTCCATAGCTACTACAGCTTCAGCAATCATATCAGCAGCTCTTGCTCCAATCATATGAACACCAAGAATTTCGTCAGTTTTAGCATCCGCCAATACTTTGATCAGCCCATCAATATCCATACTAGCTCTTGCTCTTCCTAAAGCACGCATGGGGAAACTCCCCATTTTATAGTCGACACCCGCTTCTTTAAGTTGTTCTTCTGTTTTTCCAACAGAAGCAACTTCGGGCCAGGTATACACAACTCCAGGAATCAGGTTATAATCAATATGGGGTTTTTGACCTGCGATGATTTCAGCAGCCATAGTTCCTTCCTCTTCTGCCTTGTGGGCAAGCATAGCGCCGCGAACAACATCACCAATAGCATAGATATTGCTGACATTGGTTTGCAGATGCTCGTTGACTTCTATTTGTCCTCTGTCATTGGCTTTTACGCCTGCAGCGTCAAGGTTTAAACCATCTGTAAATGGTCTTCTTCCGACCGATACCAAACAATAATCTCCTTTGATCTCAACTTCATTGCCTTTTTTATCATCGGCCAATACAGTGATTTCATCGCCTTTTCTACTTACAGCTTTCACCTTATGAGAAACATTGATCTTGAATTTATTCTTTTTAAAAACTTTAGCCAGCTCTTTCGATAGTGAGGCATCCATGGTTGGGATGATCCTGTCCATATATTCGATTACTGTAACTTCAGCCCCAAGTCTTTTGTATACTTGTCCCAATTCAAGTCCGATCACTCCGCCTCCAATAACAATAAGATGTTTTGGCACTTCTTTCAACTTCAATGCCTCGGTAGAAGTGATGATCCGCTCTTTGTCTATATCGATAAATGGTAAATTCGACGGCTTACTTCCCGTAGCTATAATGGTATTTTTGGAAGAGATTTCTTCAGTGCTGTTATCGTCTTTGGTAACCAGGACAATTTCCGCATTCTTAAAACTTCCCAAGCCTTGAAATACATCGATCTTATTTTTCTTCATCAGGAAATCAATACCTCCGGTTGTTTGTTCTACCACTGAATCTTTTCTTGAGATCATTTTGGCAAGATTCACTTTGATCTCCCCGGAAATATCTATTCCATGGGTGTCAAAATGTTTGATGGCATCTTCGTAATGATGAGATGAATCCAGTAAAGCCTTGCTGGGAATGCAACCTACATTGAGGCAGGTACCTCCTAAAGTCTTGTATTTTTCAATTAAAGCTGTTTTTAACCCTAATTGGGCACAACGAATAGCTGCTACATATCCTCCTGGACCAGAACCTATAACGGTTACATCATATGATTTCATAATGGTATTCTATTTTAATGATTGCAAAAATAAGTTATTTCACTTTATATAAGAAAGGAATGAGAAATTGATTTGATCAATTTTAATTCGCTAAAGACAGTCGAAACAAGGTTTAGATCAAATGCATAGTTTTCTAATACTGCGAGTCAATTTATTGCAGAAGTCCTGCACGTTTTAACAGCGCATCAACGGTCGGTTCTTTTCCTCTGAATCTTTTATACAGTACCATTGGTTTTTCAGTACCTCCTTTGCTCAAGACATTGTCCTTAAACTTTTTGGCGACTTCTTTGTTAAAAATACCCGCTTCCTTAAAGGCTTCAAAGGCATCGGCATCAAGTACTTCTGCCCACTTATAGCTGTAGTAACCAGCAGAATAGCCTCCTTGAAAAATATGGGAAAAAGCTGTACTCATACAATTTTCCTCAACATCGGGATATAATTGGGTGGCTCCAAATGCTTCCTTTTCAAATTCTTTTATATTGCTAATATCGCTGGGATCATGAGCGTGATATGACATATCGAGCATACCAAAACTTAGCTGTCTTAACGTAGCGATTCCTTCAAGAAAATTGGAAGAGTCCTTTATTTTTTGGACCAGTTCCATGGGTATAGGTTCTTTGTTGTCATAGTGTCTTGCAAACAAAGTCAAGGCTTCCTTTTCAAAGCACCAGTTTTCAAGAATCTGACTTGGTAATTCAACAAAATCCCAATATACACTGGTCCCGGATAAATTGGGATAAGTTGTATTGGCGAGCATACCGTGCAGGGCATGTCCAAATTCATGAAAGAGGGTTGTAACCTCATTAAAAGTGAGTAATGAAGGTTTTGAGGCTGTGGGTTTTGTAAAGTTACACACTATCGAAATATGTGGTCTTGAATTGACTTCTCCCTCTTTCCATTGCGATTTATAACTAGTCATCCATGCGCCATTTCTTTTTCCTTTTCTAGGAAAGAAATCGGCATAGAAAAGAGCAACAAGTTCTCCCTTGGAGTTACTTACTTCATAGGTTTTTACTTCCTTGTGATAAGTATCAACATTGTTCACAGATTTGAAATGCAGGTCATAAAGTTTACCGGCAATGTCAAAAACTCCCTGGATCACATTTTCAAGTTTGAAATACGGCTTAAGTTTTTCATCATCCAGATCGAACAAGATCTTTTTTAGTTTTTCAGCGTAATAAGCGCCGTCCCATTTTTCAATGGCGTCAATCCCATCTTTTTTGGCAAGATCTTTCAGCATTTGAAATTCTTTTTCAGCAGCCGGTTTGGCCTTCTTTAAAAGTTTTTCGAGAAAATCCTTTACTTTTTCGGGTTTCTCTGCCATACGTTCTTCCAATACATAATGTGCATGTGAAGCATAACCTAATAATTGAGCACGTTGATGCCTTAGATTAACAATGTCTATAACAATTTGCTGGTTATTGTATTCATTGTTTTGCATACCTCTTGCTCCAAAGGCTTTGGATATTTTTTCTCTAAGGATTCGGTTATCCGCATAGGTCATAAATGGAATATAACTAGGATAGTCCAAGGTAAAAATCCAACCTTCTGATTTTTTCTCTTCTGCCAGCATGCGAGCTGCTTCTATGACTCCTTCCGGTAAACCCGATAAGTCTTTTTTATCAGTAATAAGGAGTTCATAATTGTTGGTTTCGGCCAAAACATTTTCACCAAATTGTAAACCCAGTTTTGATTTTCTCTTATCAATGTCTCTTAGAACTTCTTTGTCTGCTTCATTCAGATTCGCACCATTCCTCACAAAGGCCTTGTAGTTTTTCTCGAGAAGCATAGCTTGTTCCGGAGTCAGTCCCAAATCGTCTCTTTTTGCATAAACTGTTGCTATTCTTTTGAACAAGCCCACATTCAGGCTGATGTCATTTGCAAATTCACTCAACATTGGAGATACTTCCTGGGCGATTTTTTGAATCTCCTCAGTTGTTTCTGCAGCGTTCAGATTGAAAAAAACGCTTGAAATTCGGTTTAATTTATTTCCTGAAAATTCAAGAGCTGCCAAAGTGTTTTCAAAATTGGGTGGTTCCGGATTCGCCACAATTTGATCAACTTCCTTTTTCGCTTCCTTTATGGATGCTTCAAAAGCTGGTAAGAAATGATCATTTTTTATGATGGAAAATGGAGCTGAATCATAAGGCGTTTGAAAGTCTTTCAGTAATGGATTGTTCATGGATATATATTGATTAAAGCCCTTTATAAGGCCATATGATTTTATTCAAAATTAGTTGATTGTCTGATGTTGTATAGTGATTTACAGGGCGATCTAATGTTTTAATCCCTCAGCTGCTTTCATCACTTTTTGCTTGAGGCCCTCCTTAAAAGAAATGATCTTTTTGAGGATCTCACTATCCGAGGAACCTAAGATCTGAGCAGCGAGTATACCTGCATTTTTTGCCCCATCCAGTGCTACAGTTGCTACCGGAACGCCACCAGGCATCTGTAATATGGAAAGAACAGAATCCCAGCCGTCAATCGAATTTCTTGATTTTACAGGAACACCAATTACAGGAAGTGGACTCATTGAAGCTACCATTCCGGGAAGATGCGCTGCACCCCCTGCACCCGCGATAATTACGCTGATACCCCTCTTATGCGCTTCAGTGGCATAGCTGAATAATTTTTCAGGAGTTCTGTGGGCTGAAACGATATCTACTTCTGTTTCTATCTCGAAACTTTTTAGAATATCAATTGCTTCCTGCATGATAGGGAGATCTGAATCGCTACCCATGATAATTCCAACCTTGGCCATAATTTATTATTTAAAAAAAAACTTATTGAATTCAACTGATAAAAATTGTATTTTTAAGGGCTAAAGGTAAGATAAAAAAGTGTTTTCGTAACAATGCAAATTCCATTATTTAATACCGTTCTGTCGTGGATTTTAAAAAAGCGCAAGTATCAGGTGGATATGTTTTTACATCATCCGGTCGAGGTGCAGAATGAAGTTTTGTATGAATTATTGTCTGAAGCCAAGCATACTTATTTTGGTAAGAAATACGGTTTTAAGGACATTAAGAATTATGCTTCTTTTGCTGAAAGAGTGCCCATCCAGCAATATGAAAGCATTGAGCCTATGATTGAAAGGAACAGGAGGGGGGAGCAAAATGTTTTCTGGCCGTCAAAAATTCAGTGGTTTGCCAAATCAAGTGGCACTACTAACGCAAAAAGCAAATTTATTCCGGTTAGTGACGAAGCGATCGATGACTGCCATATGAAGGCAGGAAAAGATATGTTGTGTCTGTTTATCAATAATAATGAGGATACCGAGATCTTTAAGGGAAAAGGCTTGCGTCTTGGAGGAAGTTCAGCCATCTATGAGGATAATGATACTTTTTTCGGAGACCTTTCTGCCATTATCATTGAAAATATGCCTTTTTGGGCTGATTTTAGTAGTGCACCAAGCCAGAAAACAGCTTTGATGAGTGAATGGGAAACCAAAATGGATGCCATTATCAAAGAAACCATACAGGAAGATATTACCAGTTTGACAGGTGTTCCCTCCTGGATGTTGGTGCTATTGAACAGGGTGCTTGAAGTTACCGGTAAAAATCATATTCTGGAAGTATGGCCCAACCTTGAGGTGTACTTTCACGGGGGCGTAAATTTTAATCCCTACAGAGAGCAATATGAAAAACTGATCCCGAAAAAGGATTTTCGATATTATGAAACTTACAATGCTTCTGAAGGATTTTTTGCCATACAGGACCGAAATAATTCGGATGAATTACTATTGATGCTCGATTATGGTATTTTCTATGAATTTATTCCAATGGATACTTATGACGGTGAGAACTCAAAAGCAATTCCTTTACAGGAAGTTAAAGCAGGTGTTAATTATGCGATTGTCATCAGTACCAATTCTGGCTTATGGAGATACCTTATCGGTGATACCATTAAATTTACCAGTGTAGATCCTTATAGAATAAAAATTACTGGTAGAACCAAACACTTTATCAATGTTTTTGGTGAAGAATTGGTCATTGAAAATGCTGAGGATGCACTGAAGATAGCTTGTTCTGAGTATAATGCCGCCGTAATAGATTACACGGTAGCGCCAATTTTTATGAATGGTGAACATAGCGGAGGTCATGAATGGTTGATAGAATTTAAGAGGAGTCCCGAGAATTTGGAAGGTTTTATAGGCTGCCTGGACAAGGCGCTTAAGGAGTTGAATTCTGATTATGAAGCAAAAAGATATCTGGATATGACTATTGGAATGCCCAAAGTCCATCAGGCACCGAGAGGTCTTTTTTACCAATGGTTAAAAAGTAAAGATAAACTGGGTGGACAACATAAAGTTCCCAGATTAAGCAATAAAAGAAACTATCTGGATGAGTTGCTTGAATTATGTCAAAGTGAGGCGGGCTGAGGAGCTATGATGTCATTGGTGACCCAAGCTTCACAAAGAATTTTAAAATCAGCGTCTGCATCGCCTGCTTGTTCCCAAGCCTTATAATCTATCCACACAAAGCCCTGATTTCCCCATCCTTTCCCCCAGGAATTAACCACCTTAAAGGCATTCATTTCGTCACTATAACCTACAACAAGCATAGCGTGACCACCATCACCACTCTTAAATTTTCTATATACATACACACCATCTTGATCTCTTGCTCCAAAATAACTTCTATCTATAGTTATAGCAATAACAACAGGTTGGTCATTTAATAAGTGGGCCTTTGTTTGCTCCAAAACAAGGTCTTCATTCAGGTATAAATAGTTCTCAATTTTATTGGATGCGGCTAACGTTTTTGCCAGTTCATCAGGTTGTGTACTGCATTCGATTTCATTATAGGGCATAACAGTCCAGTCAACAATTCCTTGACTTACAATAGTATCCAACGCATGCTGGACCACTGAGCCGCCACTGCAGTCAGTCACTTTAATTTGATTGTAAATATATGCCGGACTCATTTCATTGTCCATAGCTAAAATTCCATTTTCATCATCCTCATAATTTTCTTGAAAACTTTTTAGATAGTAGCCCGTTGCCCAGGCCACACAAGAACCTTGTTTACCCTGAGATCTTACTTCCGGTAAGAATTTGGAGATATCATATTCACTAGGCATATCAGGGTCAATAATGATTTCTGAAACGGTTGCGTTTGGTTCACTGAATCCATAACAGAAGCCTCCACTTCCCAATCCAAATTGGAAATCCTCCTGAATTTCAACATTATCCTTAATATTCTCTATAACCGGATCTCCCTCATCATCATCGGTATATGTAATGCGGTCTTGCAAGTCATAATCATAGTTACTGTCGCAGGCTATAAAGAAAATTACAAGGAAAAAGAGAAAGAGTTTTTTCATAAAATGTATCGAATTTCATTTTCTTAAGCTTCAAAAGCTGTGCCATGAATTGTTAAGATTATTTTTCTCTATCGATCACATAATTAACCATGGTCATCAAAGATTCTTTGAAAGGTGACTCTGGATACGTATCCAATATACTCAAGGCAGCTTCCTGGTACTCTTTCATTTTGGTTTCAGTATATTCAATTCCACCATTTTGTTTGACAAATTCAATAACTTCCTTAACCCTCACTTTATTTTTGTTGTGGTTCTTGACAGAATTGATCAGCCATCTTCGTTCTTTTTTAGAGCAATTGTTTAAGGTATAAATAAGTGGTAGCGTCATTTTCTGCTCCTTGATATCTATCCCTGTAGGTTTTCCAATTTTTTCTTCTGAATAATCAAAGAGATCATCTTTGATCTGGAACGAAAGACCAATTAATTCACCAAATTCCCTCATTCTCTCAACTTCATCCTTTGGGGCATCGACAGAAGCTGCACCGATAGCTGTACAGGCTGCAATAAGGGTCGCTGTTTTTTTTCGAATGATTTCAAAATAAACCTCTTCAGTAATATCTAACTTCCTTGCCTTTTCTATTTGAAGTAACTCTCCTTCACTCATTTCCCTTACGGCAATGGAAATATGTTTTAATATGTCAAAATCGTCATTATCTATAGAAAGTAAGAGTCCTTTGGATAAAAGATAGTCACCCACTAAAACAGCGATCTTGTTTTTCCAAAGGGCATTTAGCGAGAAGAAACCTCTGCGACGGTTACTGTCATCTACCACATCATCGTGCACCAAGGTTGCTGTGTGGATAAGTTCAATAACGGAAGCTCCCCTATAGGTTCGTTCTTTGAATTGACCATTGGATACCATTTTTGCCACTAAAAAAACAAACATCGGGCGCATTTGTTTTCCTTTCCGTCGCACAATATAATGCGTGATTCTATTGAGCAAAGAGACATTCGAGATCATGGAAGCTTTGAATTTTGTTTCAAAGAATTCCATCTCCTCTAGTATTGGCAGCTTTATTTGTTCTACAGTCTTCAAAGGCTCAACAATTTACAATAAATAAATTATTTCTTTTGTTCCATTTTAGCCCAGGAATCTCTTAAGGCGACTGTACGGTTAAAAACAAGTTTATCATTACTTGAATCAGGGTCAACATTGAAATAACCAAGACGTTGGAACTGAACGCTATCACCCTCATTTACAGTGGCAAGACTTGGTTCAACATAGGCTTTTTCAATGATTTTCAAAGAATCAGGATTGATGAATTCTTTAAAATCTTTGTCTTTATGAGCATCTGGTGCTTCATCAGTAAAAAGTCTGTCATACAATCTTACTTCGGCTTCCAAAGCATGCTGAATAGAAACCCAGTGGATGGTACCTTTTACTTTCCTCATGCTGGCTTCAGTTCCACTACCACTTTTAGAATCCGGATCATAGGTGCAATGAATTTCAATGACTTCACCATTGTCATCTTTGACCACTGAATTTGCCTGAACGATATAAGCATTTTTCAGTCTGACTTCTTTTCCGAGTTTTAGGCGGAAGAACTTTTTGTTGGCCTCTTCTCTAAAATCTTCCTTCTCAATATAAAGTTCTCTTGAAAATGGAACAGTTCTAAAACCGGCCTCTTCGTCCTCAGGATTATTCTCAGCCGTTAGCATTTCTTCTTTACCTTCAGGATAATTTGTAATGACCAATTTCACAGGGTTTAATACAGCCATGACCCTAGGTGCAATTTTGTTTAATTCTGTACGAATATGAAATTCCAACAAGGCCAGATCAGTCACATTATCTCTTTTAGCAATTCCAGCGGTCTCGCTAAAATCGCGAATTGAGCTAGGAGTGTAACCCCGTCTTCTTAAACCTGAAATCGTAGGCATTCTAGGGTCATCCCAGCCATTGACATACCCTTCCTGTACGAGCTGCAATAACTTTCTTTTACTCATCACAGTATAGCTAAGATTCCTTCTAGCAAACTCTCTTTGTTTCGGTCTTATGTCATTTTGATCATAAACCCGATCAAGGAACCAATCGTATAATTCTCTGTGGTGCTTAAATTCCAGCGTACATAGGGAGTGAGAGATTTGTTCAATATAATCTGATTCTCCATGAGTCCAGTCGTACATGGGGTAAATTTTCCAATCTTCACCTGTACGGTGATGTGCTCTTTTTAAGATCCTGTACATAACAGGATCACGCATAAGCATGTTAGGGGATGACATGTCAATCTTGGCACGTAATACATGTGTTCCTTCCTCAAAATCACCATTTTTCATCTTTTCAAATAGCGCCAGATTTTCCTCAACAGTTCTGTCTCTAAACGGGCTGTTGGTTCCTTCTTGGGTAGGTGTTCCTTTTTGTTCGGCAATTTGTTGGGATGTCTGGTCGTCAACATAGGCATAACCTTGTTTGATCATTTCAACGGCCCAGTCGTATAATTGTTGGAAATAATCTGATGAAAACAATACATCTGCCCATTTAAAACCTAGCCATTCAATGTCTTTTTTTATCGCATCTACATATTCCTGTTCTTCCTTTTCGGGATTTGTATCGTCAAAGCGAAGATTGACAGGTGCATCGTATTTGAGGCCCAATCCAAAGTTAAGACAGATAGAAGCAGCGTGTCCTATGTGCAAATATCCATTTGGTTCTGGTGGGAACCTGAATTTTAGTGCTGACCTTTCCATACCTTTTGCAAGGTCTTCCTCAATGATTTGCTCTAAAAAATTGAGAGATTTTTTAATTTCCGACATACGTTCTTTTGATGAAAGGCAAAATTACGGAAAATTGCTTAGGAAAAAAGCTAAAATAAATAATTTAGATCTTAAAGAACAGCTTGAATTTACTAGTTAAAAGCCAAGAATAACTTTAGCGATATAAAAGAAAATAAAGATCCCAAATATGTCATTACTTGTGGTAATGAATGGGCCAGTAGCTACGGCCGGATCAATCCCGTTTTTGTCAAGGATCAAAGGTACAAAAGTACCGATAAGAGAGGCGAGAATGATCACCATGATCATGGAGATGGAGATGGTGATACTTATATTGATGTCGTAATCAAGAAAAAATCCAAAAACAAAAATCAGCGCTGCGAGGATGACTCCATTGATAACACTCAGACCAATTTCCTTGAACATTCTGTTTACCATACTTCCCCTGATGTTATCGTTAGCCAAACCCTGAACAATAATGGCTGATGACTGCACGCCTACATTTCCTGCCATGGCCGCGATCAAGGGTGTAAAATAGAACAATTCGGGAAACTGGGTTAAGGCATCGTCAAAGCCACCCATAATGGAAGCTGCGGCAAGTCCGCCAACCAATCCAAGGATCAACCAGGGCAGCCTCGCTTTTGTTTTATTCAGTATACTGTCATCCGCATCAATGTCTTCGGTAATACCGGCAGCCATTTGATAATCTTTTTCTGCCTCTTCTTTGATGAGGTCAACAATATCATCAATGGTGATTCTTCCAATAAGTACATTGTCGTCGTCAACAACCGGAATTGCTTCCAGGTCATATTTTTGCATGAGTCTGGCGACATCCTCCCCTTTATCATTATAATGAACAGAATCTACCTTTGGGATATAAATATTGGCAACTTTATCTTTAGCCGAAGCCACAAGTAAATCTTTTAACGATAACCTTCCTATAAGGTGGTTATCCTGATCGACTACATATATAGAGTGTACTCTTCTAACTTCCTGGGCCTGCGATCTCATTTTTCGAACACAGGTGGGCACCATCCATGTCTCTTTGACCTTGACTAGCTCTTTAGCCATAATACTTCCGGCCGTTCCTTCTTCATATCGCAATAGGTCAACAATGTCCTTGGCATGCTCGTCATCTTCCAGTTCCGAAATAACTTCCGTAACTCTTTCCTTAGGTAATTCAGAGATAATATCTGCTGCATCATCAGTATCAAGTTCATCAATTTCATCTGCAATTTCTTCGGCAGATAGATTCTTTAATATTTTTTCTCTATCGTCCTCATTGATTTCCATCAATGCCTCAGCCGTGAGTTCACTATCAAGAAGTTTGAAAAGGTATGTGGCATCGTCAAGCCCGAGCTCATCTATGATCTCGGCGATATCCGCAGGATGTTCTTCAGACAGCAAATTTAATAGGGCTACATCATCAGTTGCTCCTATGAGCCCTTCAATATTCCCTATAAATTCTTTACTGATCTCGGTTGCCATCTTCAGCCAGGCTTTTGGTTAATTCAACAAATTGTTGAACAGTTAGTTGTTCAGGTCGCAGCGCAAATATAGCATCTTCCTTTAATTTATCCGAGATCTGGAATGATTTTAAACTGTTACGAAGGGTTTTTCGCCTTTGATTGAAAGCTGTTTTAACCACTCTGAAGAAAAAAGGCACATCAACAGGTAGTGAATAATCTTTTTTTCTAACCAGTCTCAAAACCCCGGAATCGACCCTTGGAGGAGGGTTAAATACAGATGGAGGTACAGTAAACAAGTATTCTGCCTCATAAAATGCCTGGGTAAGTACTGAAATAATACCATAGGTTTTACTTCCTGGGCCGGCAGTGATCCTTTGGGCTACCTCTTTTTGAAACATTCCGCTGAATTCGGGAATCTGCTCGCGACATTCAATCGCTTTAAAAACAATCTGCGATGAGATATTATAAGGAAAATTACCAATAATGGCCAAAGGGTCCTTATTGAAGAAAGTGCTCAAATCCATTTTTAAGAAGTCTGCATTGATAATTCTGTCAGAAAGGTGCAAGTAATGACTTTTCAAATAATCTATGGATTCGGTATCGATTTCAACTACCCAAATGGTTTTGCCTTTTTTTAAAAGGTATTTGGTCAATACACCCATTCCGGGTCCGATCTCAAGTATGTTCTGGTAACCATCCAATGATAAACTGTCAGCGATTTTGGCTGCGATGGATTCGTCTGTAAGGAAATGTTGTCCTAAATGTTTTTTGGCTCTTACTGTCATGGATATATTTAAGGACTAGTTAAAAAACTCTTTGACGACTTTCATTTCTGTTCTAAAGACACCAAAATTATTTCCAAATTTTTTATGAATTGATTCCCTGAGACTCGGTGCATCCTGCTCGTAATAACTCAACAAAAGCTCCTTGGAGGTACAAGTATATTGGATCGAATAAGTAATTCCACCCAGATCTTCTTTAACAAGAACTTGGCTCATCAGGGCCTTAGTAAATTTACCGGTAGCCAGAACTTCCGGAATATGAATATCATGCATCCAGGTGATCCAACTGTCATGAATACTTTCGTCAACATTTATGGTTACGTTGTAGATATACATTTTAATAATTTGAGTTTAAAGATAGACTTATTCGATTAATAATATTTTGGTATAAAGAAAAGAAATAACCCGATTTTCTCCTTCTAAATATCGTCTCCTCTCAGTTTTCTAAAGGCCGCCCTTGCGTCAACAAGATAAATACTTGAGGGAAACTCAAATATGATGCGTTCAAACATGAGTTTTGCTTTTTCAGGATCCGCCAAGTGATCCCTGTATAATATACCTAGCTTGAAGATACTATCGTCGTACAACAAACTTTCAGGATGAAAATCAAGAAGGCTCAGCAAATTGGCTTCCGCTGCTGAATAGTTGGTCATATGCTCAAAATATTGGGCCTGAGTGAACAAGGCATCATCTTCTATTTGCTGACCCTTGTATTGTTTGAGTACATAAGATAAGGTGTCAATGGCTTGCTGATACTTTTGTTGGAAACCTAATAGTTCAGCCTTGGCATAAATTTTCAGTCCCTCATTTATGCTGTCCTTATCAATATTGTTTCCAATTTTTAAACTGAGTTCCAGGGCATCATTGGCAATCAATTGGGAGGTTGAAGATTTTAACACTTTTAACTGATTCTGCGCCCATTGGAAATCACCCTTAAAATAGGAGGTTCTGGCTACTTTGAATCTCGCTTCCTGTGCCAACTCACTATTTTTCAGATCGTACTGTATCTGGGTATACATGATGAGTGCCTGATTAAATTGATCAGAAAACACCAGGATATCGGCAATTTTCATTTGAATCAGACCTTTTCCGAACTGTGATATTGCTTTTGCAACGATTTCTTCAAGATGTTGGATCGCTTTTTCAGGTTGTTCCAGATCAAAAGTTAAAAAATCAGCATAGGCCAGATGCAGTTCCATGGACTCTGTATTTTGACCGTATTGAGCTAGCAGTGATTGAAATTTCTCTTCAATTTCTGTCCTGTCTTCTCCTTTATCAAGAGACAGGTTCTGAATTTTCAATAAATAAATTTCAGCAATAAGTGTTGACTGTTCTTCTGAAGCCGGGTATTGGCTGTTTACTATCATGAATTCAAAGGCCTCCTGGGCAGTTCCATAATCTTTATTGTCAAAAGAAAGGTAACCAATTTCCCCAATCCTTTCAAGACCAACTTGTTTTCTCTTGAACAATGATTTCTCCTGTGTCAGCGCTTTGCTATAATCGTGCTGCTGCATAAATAGCCAGCTAAGAAGAATATTCCATGCATCTTTTGGATTTGACTGTGCCCTTTTTAATAAAAGTTTCCTGAATAGTTCATTGTTAGGGTCGGTTTTATCCTCGGTAATAAAATTGGCCACATATCTTTGAACGGTTGAAAAGTAGTTTTCATTTTTATCCACCAGGTCGAGATACAGACTGAACATTTTTTCTAGTTCCCCTTTTTCCCCATAAATTTGAGCTTCACTGATCTCGGTATTTAATTTGGGATTGATCTGTTTTGCGATCTGATAGGAGTTTAAAGCATAATCAAGCAAGTGATTTTGTCTGAATGATCTGCCAATCATAAATGCATAACTCGGATTTTTTCTGACGTAGTCTAGCGATTTTTCATAGAACTGCTTAGCAGCAGGCAGATTGTCGTTTAGCTGGTAGTTATAACCAAGTTCTACATACAGATACACTTGCTCCGGAAATTTTTGAATTTGTGTTTCAATAAGATTCTGGCCTTCCCGATAAGATTCAACCTGCTGATAACAGGTCAATAGCGCTTTAAAATAATCCTGTCGAATAGGATTTGCCTCAAGTAACGGCTTGTATAAAACAATAGCTTTTTTATATTCTCCTTTTCTCAAATAAGCATTTGCCAACTCCGCGCTCTGAGCGTTGCCAGCAATTGAAAACAGAACAAATATGAATATAAAGATGAACCTCATGGTGTCAATGGTTAAAAATATGCTTTTCCTTTTAAAATACAAGGATTATCTAATTCGTAATTTATATTAAAATTATTAATAGAGTAATAAAAACTTATTTGTTTTCCTTCGATATTCTAAACAATGTTAAAAATTTTATAAAATAAATTCTAAAATGTAACGTTATTTAAAAATATCAGTCTTAATAGTATATATCAACAATAACAAAAATCTTAAGTTATGAACGAAGTAAAAACATTCTACGAAAGAGCTAAGCAAAGTGCCAAGAACCATATGAAAAATGGTCAGATCAATGATTACTTGAATGATTTGTTAATCATGAATCACTACAAGAAATTAATGGACGCTGCTTAATTGATGTCTTTTCATTAAATAGATCACTATTTAATCGATCATATCAAATCGGGTATATGCCTGTAATACCTCAGGTATTTCAATACCATTTTCAGTTTGATAATTCTCTAAAAGTCCGGCCAGAACTCTCGGTAATGCGAGGGAGCTTCCATTCAGGGTATGAGCCAATTGACTTTTCCCATCTTTATTTTTAAAACGCAGTTTTAAACGATTCGCCTGAAATGTTTCGAAATTCGAAATAGAACTAATTTCAAGCCATCTGTTCTGTGCCGTTGAGAAAACCTCAAAATCATAGGTTAAAGCTGATGTGAAACCCAGATCGCCTCCACAAAGGCGCAAAATTCTATAAGGCAATTTTAACTCCTGTAATATTCCTTTTACATGCTCTACCATTTGATCAAGGGCCTCATAAGACTTATCAGGATGTTCCACCCTTACGATTTCTACCTTGTCAAATTGATGCAAACGGTTCAAGCCTCTTACGTGGGCCCCATATGACCCGGCCTCACGTCTAAAACAAGGGGTGTAAGCAGTATTGCAAATTGGAAAATCATTTTCTTTAAGGATAACATCTCTATATAAATTGGTGACAGGAACCTCTGCTGTTGGGATCAAATATAGATTGTCCAAGCCAACATGATACATTTGACCTTCTTTATCAGGCAATTGTCCTGTTCCATATCCCGATGCTTCATTAATCAGTAAGGGAGGCTGAATTTCAGTATATCCTGCTTCAGTATTTTTATCGAGAAAATAGGCGATAAGGGCACGTTGAAGTTTGGCTCCTTTTCCTTTGTATACGGGAAATCCGGCACCTGTAATCTTATTACCAAGTTCAAAATCTATGATATCATATTTTTTACAAAGTTCCCAATGAGGAACAGCCTTTTCATGTAGCTTAGGGATTTCACCTTCTATAAAAACGACCTCATTGTCTTCTTCTGTATTTCCAGAGGGAACCAATTTATTTGGAACATTAGGGATTTGATAGAGTAGTTCATTCAGTTCTATTTCAGCCTCACCAAGGGTATCAGCCAAAATTTTAGATTTCTCTTTTAACTGGCCGGTTTTCTCTTTAGCGATATTGGCTTTTTGAACCTCCCCTGCTTGAAATAATTTCCCTATTTCCTTTGATATCTTATTACTTTCAGATAAAATATTGTCTAATTCAGCCTGAACCGAACGCCTTTTGCCATCGGCTTTAATGACATTTTCGACAAGAGTTTCAGCATTTTGAAAATTACGAACAAGAAGTCCTTTGATAACCAGTTCTTTATTTTCACGGATGTAGGGTAATGATAACATATGCTATTTTTTTGACATGCAAAGATAAGTAATGTAAGCCTAAGAAGATAGGCTTATTTGAAATTCATCAGCCAATTTCTGGCTGAATTTTCATCTTTGGAAATCTGCTCCGCAAGATCTTCAATACTTTCAAATTTTTTCTCATCTCTTAATCTTGTTAAAACCTCAACCTGCATCTTACTGCCGTATAAATCTGCTTGAAAATCAAGGAGATGAACCTCAATGGTTTGGCCTTTACCACCCACTGTAGGTCTAAAACCTATGTTCATGATTCCGAAATTTGTTTCATTATTGAAATGAGCCCGAACAATATAAACGCCTTTTTTAGGGATCAATTTAAAATCTTCAGCAATGCTTAAATTAACCGTCGGAAAATTGATCTTTCTGCCAATGCCTTGTCCAATGACGATCTCACCGCTTAGCAGATAGTGGTAGCCCAGGTATTTATTAGCGGTAGTCATATCCCCACTTTCAATAGCCTTTCTGATCTTAGTTGAGCTCACCGAAACACTTTCGATTTCTTGAGCGGAGATCTTTTCAACAGTAAAACCATATAAATCACCAAATTCAGTAAGTTGTTCAAAATTGCCTTCACGATTTTTACCAAAATGATGGTCGTATCCTATAACCAATTGTTTAATATGCAACTTACGAACTAATATATCTCGGACAAAATCAAGTGCTGAGAGTCTTGAGAATTCTTTGGTAAAAGGCTCTATGATAAGATCATCAAGTCCGAATTTTTCAAGGAGTAGCGTTTTTTCCTCCATGGTCGTTAACATCTTGATATCATTACTTTGATCAAGCACTCTTCTTGGATGAGGATAAAAAGTGAGGATCATCGATCTTTCATCAGTTCCTTTTTTGATTTCATTCAGTCGTTGAATAATTTTCTGATGGCCAATATGCACTCCGTCAAAAGTACCTATGGTAAGCACTGATGATTGCTCTTTGTGGTTATAAGTATCAATGGATTGGTGAACTCTCACTTAAACTGGTTTTAATAGTTGATATTTTCATCTATTTGCTGAACGATCTGCGGGACCTTATTTATTTTAAAAGAGGTGCGAAGTTGTAAATTTCCATCTCGGTTAAACATAAATAAATTTCCCTGTTGGACGGGGAAGTAACCCATGGCACCTTTGCAGTAACAAATTCGACCAAAAATCATTTTTACTTTTTGAAGTTCTTTGTCTTTCAATATGATCTGTGGCTCATCAGGGTCGAATTCGAGGTAAACATATTCAGAATAACCGCTATCCATGACATCCTTTACCTGGTCTTTTTTAAAATGAAATTTAACGACTATTTTGTCACCTTCAACAATCTCCGGATATAATTGACCGGTTTCGCTGTGCTTTAGGTTCAAAACTGAATTCCTCATGACTTCAAAGCTACAGTCGCCTCCTTCCGGGCAATTAATGTGAGGTGGAGGGATGCTTGCTTTTTGATCTTTGCTTTGATCTTTTGCTCCAGCACAAGACATCAAGATGAACACTGATAAGCAATAGATAAAAAGTCTCATTGTGCTAATTTTGATTTAGTTGTCATTAAAAAAGATATACTAGAAAAAATTCATAGTTTTGTTTCGCCCCCATAAAATCAGAAAATGAGAAAAATTTACAAAGTTGCATTTATTTTATGCCTTCTGTTCCTGTCTTCTTTTCTCAGAGCGCAACAAAGCGATTTCTGGTCTTCAATCGATGAAGCAAAAATAGGTATTTCAAAGCTTCAAAGAAAGGTTCACCCCAAAAAATATAAAACGTTTGAGTTGGATCTTCAGCACCTTAAAAATGATCTTAATTTTGGAAAATCTTTTAAAAGTGCGTCAAAAGGAGCATCTTTCCTGATCTCCTTTCCTGATGAAAAGGGTGAATTTATCCAATTTGAAATCACTGAGGCTCCTGTAATGCATCCTGAACTTGCTCAAAAATATCCAAATAACAGATCATTTAAAGGGATTTCGGTGACTGATCCCACTAAAAAAATTCGATTCAGTTTAAATGAGATTGGTCTTTCGGCCATTATTATGGACAGTAAAACAGGACATACTCTGATAGAACCTCTTGGTGCTGATCTTCGGTATTATAAGGTCTTTTCGCAAAACGCTTTGCAAGGGGTAAAAGATCTAGAATGTTTAACGGAAAGTGCTCCTCTGGAAAAAAAATTATTTAAGAGTGCCAACAATCGAATTGATCAGGGATATTTAAAGACGTACAGACTTGCATTGGCAGCAAATGGGGAATACTCTCAGTTCCACCTTAAAGACCAAAACGCAACAGGAGGGAGTGAGTTTGATAAAAAATCGGTTATTATGGGAACTCTGACTGCTGCCGTTACAAGGATCAATGCTGTTTTGGAAAGGGATCTTGCAGTTAGTATGCAATTAGTCGCCAACAATGATGCCTTGATTTTTTTGGACCCCAGTCAGGATCCTTATAATGATGATTTTTTGTTCTCTGACCGTATTCTGGATGAAAATCAGGCCACTATTGATAAGATCATCACCTCTAGAAATTACGATATTGGCCATGTTTTGACCACTACACCTGGTGTTGCCAAATTAAGGTCTATTTGTGTTGATGGTATAAAAGCACAAGGAGTTAGTGGTTCATTTGAACCTGCGGGGAATAGCTTTTATTTTGATGTTGTATGTCATGAAATTGGCCATCAATTGGGAGCTAATCATACCTTTAACGGATCTGAAGATTCTTGTGGAAATAAAGAGCAAAGGGTTCTGGCTACTGCGGTTGAACCGGGAAGTGGCTCATCCATTATGTCTTATGGAGGCTATTGTGGGACACAAAATGTTCAAAATCAAAGTGATCTGTATTTTCACGGATTGAGCCTTCAGGAAATCAATGCTTTTATCGGGGAAGACGGAAATGCGAATTGTGCAATTCAGACAGATTTTAAAACCAATTTGAACTCTCCAACGGTATTGGCCGGTAAGGATCTGATCATACCTATTGGAACTCCTTTTAAACTGACTGGGGAAGGCAGTGATGCAGATGGAGATCAAATTACCTATAGTTGGGAGCAAATGGATGCAGGAATTACGATTGTTCCTCCCAGTGAAAATGCCAGAACTGGTGCTTTATTTAGGTCACGAATTCCATCGATGGAACCTGTAAGGTATTTTCCAAACCTCAAATCACTCAGGAGCGGAAACGTTTCTGCTAAATGGGAAGTTGTTCCTCAGGTGGCCAGAGAACTTAATTTTCGACTTACCGTTAGGGATAATAATAAAGAAGGAGGACAAGTTGTTTGGGATGATGTTAAATTGACAGTTACTGATCAAGCTGGCCCGTTTATGGTTGTTTCACAGAGCGGTGATGATGAATCATGGATTTCGGGTACTCAGGAAATGATCAAATGGGATGTTGCCGGCACCAATTCAAACGGGGTCAATGTATCACAGGTGAATATTTTATTATCTACAGATGGGGGATTCAGTTATCCAACCCTATTGGCTTCGAATGTCAGTAATAATGGTTTGCATAATGTCACTGTGCCAGACGTGCAGGCTCCTAATTGTTTGATTATGGTGGAAGCTGTAGGTAGTGCATTTTTTGCTATCAACTCGAACCCCTTTTCAATTGGATCTTTTGAAAGTATCTGTTCGACCTATGAATCAAAAGATATTCCAAAGGAAGTGATTTTTGGATCTTCAAATGATGCAATTTCTTTCAGTGAAGTAGATGAAGACTACAAGATTCAAGGCATTACGGTTTCAGTGAAAATAAAACATCCTTTTATCAAGGATTTGGCCTTGACCCTTGAAAGTCCGGCAGGTACTGTTATAGAATTGTTGAAAAATCCTTGTGACTTTAATGATGAAGATATAGATGCAATATTTAGTGATGATGGTGAACAAATATATTGTGCTTCGCTATCACCAACCATTTCAGGGAATAACCAGGCATTGAGTGAATTTTCGCAATTAAATGGTGAAAGTGCGAAAGGTCAATGGAAGCTAAAGGTGGCGGATGAGCAGCCGGGTGATGATGGTTTGCTGGAAGCCTGGAGTATGACCATATGTACGGCTAAGGCAGTATTGGCCGTCGCTGAAAATAACCTGGAAAACTTCCAATTCTATCCAAACCCCTCTAACGGTCAGTTTAGGGTAATTTTTTCGACACAAGAATTAGGAGATGTTACGATTTCCATCTATGATCTCTTGGGTAGAAAATTGATCAATACAATTTACAAAGAGGCTTCAATAAATTTTGACCAAGTCGTTAATGCTGAAAAGTTAATAAGCGGAATCTACATATTAAAGGCGAAGAGAGGACAAAAAGTATCCTTTGGAAAAATCAAGATAAAATAATAAATATTACTATTTAAAAAATTTATAGATTTGTAATCTTCCAAATGTATAATTAGGTATCACAATGGTCAAAAATCACCCCGGATTTTTAGTAATTCTCATTTTTTTTTATACTAGTTTTTTGTTTTCACAACAAACAAATTTGTGGTCAAGAATTAATGAAACCGGCATCGCCAATTCAGAATTACAACACAAGGTAAAATTAAGGAAATTTGACTCCTTTGAATTGCAGGTAGCTTCATTGAGAAATGAATTGATGAGCGCACCAAAAAGAGGAGAGTTTAAAGGAAGATCAACGACCAAAATTGACTTTCCGGATGAAAACGGAAAAATGGAAACCTATTTGGTCAAAGAGTCCTCGGTAATGCATCCGCAACTTGCCGAGAAGTTTCCACAAAATAAATCTTACGTAGGGTTTTCACAAAATGACGCCTCTAAAAGAATTCATTTTAGTTTGAACAAGCTGGGCTTACATGCGATCATTATGGATACCAAAAGAGGTATGCGGTATATTGAGCCTCTAACAAAAGATAAAAAGAAATACAGGGTATATTATAGGTCAGATATTGAAGGAGAGCGAAAATTTGAATGTTTTACTGAAAATATTGAGGCAGCAATGAAATTGGGTGTGTCCCTTAAAACAACTGATGATGGTAAGTTAAGAACCTATAAGTTGGCTTTGGCCGGGACAGGAGAGTATTCTCAATTTCATATTGCCGATCAGGATGCTGAAGGTGCCTCTGATGCAGAAAAAAAAGCCATTGTCATGGCTGCTATGACAACGGCACTTACCCGTGTCAATGCAATTTTTGAAAATGACCTTGCTGTCAGTATGCAGTTGGTGGTGAATAATGAGGATATTATTTATTTGGACCCTGACACAGATCCTTATACAAATTTCGAAGGACGTGTTATGCTCAATGAAAATCAAGCGAATTGTGATGCCGTTATAGGATCGGTAAATTATGATATGGGACATGTTTTTAGCACCGGAGGTGGTGGGGTAGCCGAACTTGCAAGCGTATGCCGAGATGGATCTAAGGCAAGAGGAGTTACAGGTTCGCCCTTTCCAAACGGTGACGATTTCTATTTTGATTTTGTGGCCCATGAAATGGGCCATCAATTTGGAGCGAAACATACTTTTAATAGTGATGATTCAGATTGTGTTAATGAAAGGTCTGGAGAAACCGCGGTTGAGCCTGGTAGCGGTACCACTTTAATGGCTTATGCAGGCCTATGTAGTTCTCAAAATGTGCAAAATAAAAGTGACTTATATTTTCACATCATAAGTATAGAAGAAATTCGAAATAACTTACTAAATGGAATCGGTGGAACTTGTGCTGTTGTGTCGGATTTAACATTGAATTTGAATGCACCTACAGTAAATGCAGGGGCAGACTTTGTTATTCCAAGAGGGACACCATTCAAACTGGTTGGGTCGGGAAGTGATGCAGACGGAGATCCTATCACTTTTGGCTGGGAGCAAGTGGATAATGAGATTACAGTTGTGCCTCCAAGTGAAACGGCAGTTTCAGGGGCGGTTTACAGGTCGTTTGATCCATCCGAAAGTCCGGTTCGATATTTACCACATTTAAATACGTTAATCTCCGGTGAAACTTCATCGACATGGGAAGTGACTCCTAATGTTGCCAGAGAACTTAATTTTATGCTAACGGTAAGGGATAATAATTCAGAAGCTGGTCAGGTTGTCTCCGATGACCTTAAGGTAACTGTTGAGGATGCAGCCGGACCTTTTGTTGTGACGACTCAAAATACGGAAGACCTTGAATGGACCGTTGGCGCGGAGGAAACAATTTCCTGGGATGTGGCAGGGACCACAGCGAACAATATAAATGTGTCACAGGTCAATATCTTGTTATCGACAGATGGTGGCTTGACATTTCCAACGACACTAGCCACAGGAGTACCGAATGACGGAAGTCAAATTATAACAGTACCAGATTTAGAATCACCTCGGTGTTTTGTTATGGTTGAAGCTGTGGGAAATTTTTTCTTTTCCATGAATACAAAAAGCTTTTCAATTGGTTCATTTAACGAGGTCTGCAATAGTTATAGCGCAGAGGATACTCCGGTCGCTATTCCGGATAATAATCCCAATGGTGTTTCTTCCATTATTGCTGTGACCGACAACGTAAATGTTGAACAACTCAAGATAAGTCTGATTAATCAATCAACTCCAGAAGGTCTTGCTACCCCGGGAATTACCCATAGCTATTTAGGTGACCTTAATATTACTTTGGAAAGTCCTCAAGGAACCGTAATAGATTTGATCGTTAATGCTTGTGATGCAAGTGAAGACATTGAGGTAGTTATTGCTGATGATGGAGATCCTTTAAGTTGCAATGTGTTTAGCCCGGGAATATCCGGAACAATAGAACCGATTCAGGAATTATCTACGTTTAATGGTGAAAATGCCCAGGGCAACTGGATATTAAAAGTTGTTGATGGATTTGAGGTCGATACAGGGTTTTTAGAGGCCTGGAGTATTGAAATTTGCAGTTCAGAACCAGTTTTAGGGGTAAACAATTATGTATTTGATGATTTTACTGTTTTCCCTAATCCTTCTGATGGTCGTTTCAATGTGAAATTTCGATCTGAAGAAACCAGTGACGTTGAAATTTTAGTCTATGATCTGCTTGGGAGAAAGATCGTAAAGAAGAACTATAAGAACCTGTCAAATAATTTTGATGAAAGAATTGATTTACAAGATGTAGCAGGAGGAATTTATATTCTTAGTGTCAAAAGAGGAAATAAAGTATCCTCGCATAAGATACGCATTAAATAATCCATATTCGAGAAATATAGCCCACTTTTTTTGTTAAATTCGTTTTTTTATCACGCCTAGTTGATAATAATCGTAAAAAAATTGTAGATTGCCCCTTTCTTAACTTATACAAATTAATTTTATATGAACAAGATTTTAGCTGTTCTCGCTTTTTTTTGCGGGTCGTTAATGTTTGGACAAACCTCGATTACAGGGACAGTGTCAGATTCAAACACAGGAGAAACCTTACCCGGTGTCAATATTAGGGTTGTTGGAACTTCAATTGGAAATTCAACCGATTTTGATGGAAAATTCAGTTTAAATGTAGGGGAGGACACCCCTTTTAGTATTGAATTTACATTTGTTGGTTATCAAACACAGATTATCGAAATTGATGGGGATAAAGAAGAGCTTGAAATTGCACTTGTAGAAAATGCTACTTCGCTTGATGAAGTAGTTGTTTCGGCTTCGAGAACTCCTGAAAGTATCAGGGAATCACCCGTAACGATTGAACGAATTGGAATAAAAGAATTGAAAAGTGGTTCTTCACCTAGTTTTTACGATGGACTGGAGAATTTAAAGGGAGTTGATCTGAATAGAGGAAGTTTGACTTTTAATTCGATCAATACCAGAGGTTTTGCAACCTTTTCAAATACCAGATTTGTACAATTGGTAGATGGGATGGACACTGCCTCCCCTGCATTGAACTTCGTGATTGGGAATTTAATTGGCGTAAATGAACTAGACCTTCAAAGCGTTGAAATTATTCCAGGAGCGGCTTCTGCCTTATACGGGGCGAACGCATTCAACGGAATTTTATTTATGACGACAAGAAACCCTTTTGATGACCAAGGGGTGAGTTCTTATGTCAAAACAGGTTTGACAATGCAAAAGGCAGCTGGAGATCATGCCTATTATGATATTGGAGTGAGATATGCGCATGCCTTTAACGATAAATTCGCCATTAAGGCTTCTTTGTCATATTTAAAAGGAACGGATTGGTATGCCAATGATCAAGGCGAGTATACAAATGCAAATACTGCCGTTGGTGAGCCTGATGAGATTCTGCCATTCAGATCAAGTCCGGCCCATGACGGAATTAATATTTACGGAGATGAAGTTTCTCTTGGAGCCTTAGGGTTTAATTTAAAAGAATTGGCTCAACTAGGTGAGGCTTCTGGTGCTCTTCCGGCTGGAGCGAGCGCTTTAGTTCCTGCCGTTAATGTTGCCAGAACAGGTTATCTGGAACAGGCTTTTACCGATTACAACGCCGAGAGTCTTAAGTATGATGCCTCCTTTCATTACAGACCAAAGGGTGATGATCTTGAGATCATCCTGAATACAAGAGGCGGCTATGGTTCAACCATATATCAAGGAACAAACAGATACAACATCAAAAACTTTTTGATTCAACAACATAAAATAGAGATCAGAAATAAGGACTTTTTTGTGAGGGGGTATATGACTACTGAAGATGCAGGAGATTCTTATGATATGCTTTTTACCGGAGTCAATATAGCTAAAGAAGGTGCAGAGACTTGGTTTGGAGAGTATTTAGAAGGCTATCTAGGTGCGGTTCTTGGAGGTGCTAACAATGATCAGGCACATTCACAGGCTAGAATTTTTGCGGATTCCAATGAACTTACAACGCCTAAACCTGGTTCTCCATTATTCAACGAATTGTTCGATCGAATTACATCTGATGGTGACCTAGAAACAGGTTCGAAATTTATTGATCAAACGAAAATGTCAGTTGCGGAAGGGAATTATAATTTTGCCCGACTCCTTGATGACAAATGGGATCTTCAAGTAGGAGGCTCTTATCGTCAATATTCTTTAAATTCTCAAGGAACTATTTTTACTGATTATGATGGCCCTATCAAATATAGTGAGTATGGTGCCTATATCCAGGCGATTAAAAAATTGATGGATGACAGGCTGAAGTTACAGGCTTCAATTCGTTATGATAAAAATGAATTCTATGATGGTAACTTTTCACCTAGAGCATCAGTTACTTTTGCAGTAGATGAAGCCAGAAACCATAACCTAAGAACATCATTTCAAACAGGATTTAGGTATCCGACAACACAGGATCTTTTTATAGGTCTTGATGCAGGGCGCGCTATTTTAGTTGGATCTTCTCCTGACAATTTAGACCGAGATCTACCCAATACAGACCTTACCGGTAGAAAAGTGTATGGTGACTCTTATTCTTTGTCTTCTGTGCAGGCCTTTCAGGCTACAGGTAATCCCGAACTACTCGAAGCGGTTGAGACCGAATTGGTACAGCCGGAAAGGATACAGTCTTTTGACTTAGGATACAGGGGTATTTTTGGGAAAATATATGTTGATGTATCAGGGTATTATAGTAAATATGAAGATTTTATAAGTAACACATTTGTGGTAACACCAAACTCTGGAACAACAGCAGATAATTCAGGTATTGGAGATCTTCTTACCGGAAATGTCACCGCTTTTCAAACATACACCAATTCCAAGGCAGATATTTCATCCTATGGAGGTAGTATTGGGTTAAATACCAGATTATTGAAAAAACTGGATTTAGGTGTGAGTTATACCTTGGCAAAATTTGATTTTGATCAGGCATCTGATCCGAATTTTTCAGCTGGTTTCAACACACCAGAACACAAATTTAAAGTGTCATTGGGAAGTCCTAATATTATAGGAAACCTTGGATTTAACATTAACGTAAGATGGAGTGATGAATACTTATGGCAGTCTACTATTGCGAACACTGTTATCCCCCAGAGAACAGTAGGAGATGCCCAGATCAATTATACTGTACCAAAGATCAATTCTATGTTTAAGTTGGGTGGTTCTAATCTTGGAGGTCAGGAGTATCAAAGTGCGCCAGGTTCACCTTTTATTGGATCACAATTCTTTGTATCATGGGTATTCAATCAATAATCAAATTTAAAAAGATAACAATGTTTAGAATAAATTATATATGGGCTCTTTTAATGGTTGTTGCCCTGTCTTCATGCGAACAAGGTAAGTATGATAGAGAAATTGAGCCCCCGATTGAAGTTGTTTCAGGTGAGGCTGATTTTACAAACTATGTGGCGCTTGGAAATTCATCCACAGCAGGACTAGCAGATGGCGCTTTATTTATAGCAAGTCAGGATAATTCATACCCGAATTTGCTGGCGCAGAAAATGGCACTTTCCGGTGGTGGGGAATTTACCCAGCCATATATGGATGATAATATTGGTGGATTACTATTAAATGGTACTGAAATTGAAGGTCCATTCGGCCCCAGGTTATTTTTTGATGGCGCTGGTCTAGGAACTTTGCCCGGACCACCTACAACAGACGTGACAAATATTCAGCCAGGACCTTATAACAATATGGGCGTACCAGGAGCAAGGAGTTTTCATTTACTGGCCCCTGGCTATGGTAATATTGCAAACCTTCAACTAGGGCTTGCAAACCCCTATTTTGTTAGAATGGCTTCCAACCCTAATGCAAGTGTGTTTGACGATGCACTGGCGGCTAACCCTACTTTCTTTAGTCTTAGGATCGGTGCCAATGATGTATTGGGTTATGCAACTTCTGGAGGAGATGGATCAAGTGAAATAACTGATAAAAATATATTTGATGGTTCGATGGCGGCCTTGATCGGAAACTTGTCTGCAAGCGGAGCCAAGGGAATTGTTGCCAATATTGCGAATGTATTGCAACATCCTTTTTTTACAACTGTTCCATTCGCTCCATTAGATCCTTCAAATCCTGACTTTGCAGCGCAGATTCCTTTATTAAACGGAGCCTATGCACAATTAAATATGGCCTTTGCAGCTATTGGTTTCCCTGATCGCTCAGTGGTTTTTTCTGAAACCGAAGCGAGCCCAATTGTGATATTCGATGAATCTCTAGTTAATATTTCTGGACCTTTAAAGCAAGCGCTGATGTTTGGAGGACAAGACGAACTTACGGCAACACTATTGTCTGCTCAATATGGTCAATCAAGACAGGCCAATGAAGGTGATCTGGTTTTGTTAACAAGTCAATCTGCTATTGCTGAGTTGAATACAGACTATTTTCAATACTTAGTTGGCTTAGGTGTACCACCTGAGTTTGCGGGACAATTATCTGTTAATGGTTTAACTTACCCATTGGCAGACAACTATGTTCTTGTACCATCGGAGCACACAGAAATTAGTGAGGCCAACATTGCA